>JAHDBF010000008.1:2193-25513 GCA_020630525.1 Saprospiraceae bacterium | reverse complement strand
AATTCGATTTCTGTGGTTTCTAGCATTTCATTTTTTATAATCAATGCTTTCTGTAATTCTTCTTTTTGAGATTTGATTATTTGATTTAATTCTAAAAGCTCTCTTTTCTGATTGAGGAGCAGCTTTTGTGTTTCGTATAACTTGAGTACATTTTGAACTCTAGAATTCAATTCTACATTAGTGACTGGTTTATTAAGGAAATCTATACTTCCGTAGTCAAAAGCTTCTTCAAGAATTTTTTCATCTTGCAGTCCAGTAATAATGATGATTGGGATATTTTTGTAGCTATTATTTTTCTTTAATAGCTTCAATACTTCTAAACCACCGACCTTTGGCATTTGCCAATCCAATAAAATAACATCGGGTATACGTTGAGAAAGGATACCTAAGATATTGGCACCGTCATCTGTTTCCGTAAACTCATAGTTACTAGAATCTAGATATTCCTTATAGAGTATCCTATCATATTCTCTATCATCAACGATTAGCACTTTAGGCAGACTCATTCAAACAAATGTTTTTCTTTCAAATAGTTAAATCAATTATAATTCCATATTGAGTATATAAATGATATAAAGCTTACATTTTGTCAAATACAAGCTAAATTTCCAATGAAAGTCTGTAAAAAGGGCGTTAAGGGTGCTAAGATTATAATTTTTAATGACTTTTTCAAGTAATTTTTCCTAATCAAAAACGACTACACTTACTCCGTCTTGTTTTGATTTCCAGTTTTGTGCATAGATGGTTTTTCCGTTAAATACAACTGGAATTTGCGAATCTTCTACCGTAGGAAAAAACAAATCAATGCCATTAAGAAATGGCACAAATCCAAAAATTCCTAATCCTGATTCGCTACTTTGCAAATCACCATCATCATAACAAAAGAAAGCAATTGTCGTCTGATCTGCTGATGCCAATGCCTCTGTTGATAGATTTACTCCTGCAATAGATAATTCATCTCGACCACTAATCACTGCTTGGTTTGAAGTAAATACCGCTATTACAGCCTGATCGTCATCGGAAGGGATTCCACTTAATAATTGTCCTGCAAGGCTCGAAGGACCAGGAAAAGCCCGTAAATAAACTAACTGATCTGAGCTTGTAAATCCTGTTCTGTAATAGTGGATTTTTCTAAATTCTGGATCAGAATCATTGCTGATTTCAAATTCATATGGTGTATCTGGTTCTGCAGTAAAACCATCCCAAAAACCATTTTCATCTGTTGTTGTACTAAAATCTGGAGTTTCATTTACTCTACCACCATTTTGCGCATCTTGAGCATAAATATTTAATTGAATATTGGCTTGAGGTACATTTTCTCCTAAGGTTAACACTTTGCCTCCTAGAGTAATTTCTTTAGTAGGAATTGGGTTTAAGTACTGTGGTTCAGAATTATGAAAAAACTGATAAACAGATTCAAATGTCAATGAGGAAGTTGCAACCTCATAATGATCTAATCCTGGAATACTAACATTTTCAGCATTAAAAATATCACCACCTTCTACAATCAAATCATCTTCAGAATATATATTTAAAGTAGATATTCCTCCATCGATTCCTGCGGCATCTTCATTTACTGTAGATCCTAAATGAACATATTTATTTACATTCAACGAATAAATAGAATCACTCAATAAGCTATAACAAACACCTCCACCTGCAGAGTGTCCCATTAAGTTAACTCTATCAACTCCTGTCTCAGCTAATATATCCTCAATTAATGCATGTAACTTTCCTTGAGGATCATCTTGTTCTATTGAGTTCCAATCAAAAGTATGTACATAGTCCTGATCATATCCATTGGCAATAAATCTTTTCGCTTGCAGCGAATAAGTATCTCCGGATGCTAAAAATCCATGGACCATGATTACTGGGAGAACATCATCTACTGCTTCTGGATATTCAAAAACTTCTTCTTCAATTCCATTGTCAATAGGATTAGGATCAATACTTGGGTCTTCATCCTTACACTGAGTAAAAACCAAAGCCAAGAGAACACAGCAAAAGAATGGAAATAACTTTTTCATAATAATATTGATTAAACAGAAACGCTAAAATCTCTTAATGCATCATTCAATGAAGTTTTCTTATCTGTGGTTTCTTTTCGCTTTCCAATAATCAATGCACAAGCTACTTGATAGTCTCCAGCAGGAAATGACTTGGTATAACTACCTGGTATTACTACAGATCTTTCTGGCACCATTCCTTTATAAGTTACTGGCTCCTCACCACTAACGTCAATAATATGCGTTGATTGAGTTAATACCACATTTGCGCCTAATACAGCTTCTTTTTTTACAACTACTCCTTCTACAACTATGCTTCTAGAACCAATAAAACAATTGTCCTCTATAATAGTCGGTGTTGCTTGTAATGGTTCTAGTACTCCTCCGATTCCAACGCCACCAGAAAGGTGCACGTTTTTTCCTATCTGAGCACATGACCCTACCGTTGCCCAAGTGTCTACCATTGTTCCAGATCCAATGTGTGTTCCTAGGTTTACATAACTAGGCATCAGGATTACACCTGGTTCTAGGAATGCTCCATACCTTGCAATGGCATGTGGTACAACTCTTACTCCTTGGCTTTTATAATCCTTTTTCAGTGGTATTTTATCATGAAATTCGAATGGACCAACTTCTATAGTTTCTGATTGCTGGGTCGGAAAATATAGGATCACTGCCTTTTTTATCCATTGATTAACTTTCCAACCATCTTCTGTAGGTTCTGCTACTCTTACTTTACCTTTATCGAGTAACTCCATTACTTCTAGGATTGCTGATATTGATTCTGTTTTTTCTAGCAACTTTCTATCGTCCCAGATTCCCTCTATTTTTTGTTGTAACTGTGTTAAATTCATTAGTATAAAATTCTAAATGCTAAAATTTGCGATATAAATCCGATAATAAATCCTCCATAAATCTCATGAGTAACATGTGCTTTTAAATACAATCTTGCACTTGCCACCAAACCTGTGATAAGCACAATTAACATTAGCAATAATACCAGGTTTATATTGAATATCTGATTTAATAATATTATCTCAAAACTTCCATATCCTCCACCAAAAACCAAAGTAATTGACCCTGCGATCAATCCCCCAAGTCCAACCATATGTAAACTTACTTTTTGGAAAAGATTCATCAAAAAAGTAATGAACAGTCCTATGGTCGCTCCAAGCATAAAAATGGTCAATATTATTGGAACATAACTACTATTAAAAAAATTGATAAACAACCAGCAATAACAAATTCCGGTAACAATCAATGGTCCAATCCTGTCTTTGCTATCTGACATTTCTAGTCCTCCTTGCATAAATCCCAGGAAATACATCATCAATACTGCAATCATAGGAATAATGCAACTCAACATGAATAAGGATATAAAAAAAACAACCATATCCTCATGCTGAAACCCACTAAACTGATAAGGGTTAACTAAAATCATTAGTCCAAAAAAATACAAGATGATGTATAATGGATGGAAAAGTACTGATATCCCTTGTGCTAAAATTTTCAATATTGGTTACACTGTTTTAATTATTTTCAAAAAATGCTGCCTTAAGTATTCAACTTTAAGATATTTGCAACAGTTATCTAAGTAACTTTAACAAAAAAGCAAACGTTCTAATAAGAAAAGAAAACTATGCGTTTAGCCACATTAATTCTATTTATTACTCTTCATTTTACACTATTGGGTCAAAATGAAGAACGTGATGATTCTTATCTTGCGGTCAAAGATACCATTATCAATGTTAATGATAATGATCTAAATATGTTTAATACAGAAGTAGAAGGCAGAGTCATGACTGCTATGGTTACTCCAGAGGGAGATACCATCATAATGGCTAATCTCGAAGACGTCAGTATTACTTCTTTAAGAACATTCAGCAGTGATGCCGATTATAGAAAGTATCAAAAATTTAAGCAGTATGCTGCAATCGTTTATCCTTATGCCAAAGAAGCAATAAGAATATTCAAAGAAACCGAATATGTTACAGAAACTATGAGGCCTAGAAAACGACGTAAACACATCAAAAAATTAGAAAAAGAACTCAAAAGTGAATTTCAAGAACCGCTAACTAAGCTTACTAAGTTGCAAGGTAAAATTATGATGAAAATGATCGAGCGTGAGTTAGATGAAAATATGTACACCTTAATATCAGGTCTTAGAGGTAGATTTACCGCTTTTTATTGGGATAAATTTGCAAAACTATATAGCTATGATTTAAAAGAAGGATACAATTATGGCGATTACGAAATATTAGATGCTGTATTACAAGATTTTGATATTTCCTATAGAATTGAACAAGACAATAATTAGATTTTGAAGATAAAAAAAGGTATAGCTCAAGAAGGATTCGTAAAATGGGAAAGTCCATCAAACATAGCATTGGTAAAATATTGGGGTAAGTATGGAAGACAATATCCTACCAATCCATCCATAAGTTTTACCTTGTCAAATGCAAAAACAAGCACTTCTTGTAAATATACCATCAAAGAAAATAGTCAAGATCCGATCATCTCAAATTTCAAATTTGAAGGAAAGGAAAATCTAGCTTTTGAAAACAGAATTCAAAAATTCCTAACAAGTGTAATAGATTATTTTCCAGTTTTGAATCAACTTTCTTTAGAGTTAGAAAGTGAAAATACGTTTCCGCATTCTTCAGGAATAGCCTCATCCGCTTCGGCAATGTCTGCACTAGCGTTATGCATTTGTGATATTGAAAAATCCATTGTCGAAGATTATAAAGAAAACTTTACGCAAAGAGCATCAATCTTAGCAAGATTAGGAAGTGGAAGCGCATCTAGATCTGTCATAGAAAAATTAGCCATCTGGGGAAAAAATGATTTTGTAGCCCATGCAGACAACGATTATGCTATAGCATTTGGAGACAATGTACACACCGATTTTCATAAATATCATGATGATATCCTTATTGTTTCTAAAAACGAGAAATCTGTTTCTTCCTCTGCTGGACATAAACTCATGGATGGAAATCCTTATGCCGAAGCAAGATATCAAGATGCAAACAAAAATCTTGGTTTAATACTTAATGCAATGAAAAGCGGAGACCACGATGCGTTCATACACATCGTAGAACGAGAGGCAATGTCTCTGCATGCTTTAATGATGTGTTCTGATCCCTCTTATATTTTAATGGAACCTAACACTATTGAAGTTATCAATAGGGTAAGATCATTCAGAAGGGAAACAAATATTCCTGTTTGCTTTACCTTGGATGCTGGACCTAATGTGCATTTATTATACCCTGATGATTATACTGATAAATTAACTCCATTCATATCAGAACAATTAATGCCATTAACCCAAAATCATAACATCATCAGAGATCACGTAGGGAATGGACCTACTAAGTTGGATTAGTCTATAAATATAGTTCCAAGATTTAGTCATCTATAATTGACAGAAATAGTATTACTTTTGAGCCACATTATTTTGGCGTATATGCGTATTACTAAGTTTACATTAATCATAATATCTTTTACCTTACTCAATGCTTGTGTCTCTAAAAAGAGATTTTTAGAACTCGTAGAGGAGAAAGATCACCTAGCATTGATAATGGAGAAAAACAGAATGGATCTCCAAGACCAAATCAATGAACTACAAGTCCAAAACCTAAGATTATCTCAAGACAAAGAGATAATAAATAAAGAAATAAGCAATCTAGAAGATCAACTCGACGATACAGATCAAAAAGTAAAACAAGTAGAATTTAATTTACAAGACAAGCAATATCAAATTTCACAAATTTGGAACGAAATGGATATGGCTTTTTCTGAAGTAGAACAAGCTGTGGCTTCCAGCAATCAAAGGATCAAAGAAATGGAAAACTTTCTATATCTAGACCTTGATGAATTACCAAGTTTTGATCCAGGATCAGATGAATTTAAAAACAATAGTGCCGAAACTCTACAGCAGATAGTTAAGATGCTAAAAGAAAATCCTAAAGTAAATCTTGTCATTGAAGGTCACACAGACAGTAAACCAGTAAACAACAAAGAATTTACAGACAATTGGGATTTAAGTGTTTCCCGATCAACACAAATTATCAGAGAATTGGTAAAGCTCGGAGCAAATCCCGAACAATTAATTGCAGCAGGGCGTGGTGAATATATGCCCAAAGTAGAAGAAAATCCTAACGATCCTAAAACTGCAGAAGCCAACCGAAGAACAGAATTTATCTTAGTACCAAATATCGGTAAGCTTTACAAGATCAATAAAAATAAACTTATTAAACCTTAAATTTCATTTGTGGAAGATTATTCTAAGTATTCCAAGGTAAAGATTGGTGCAATCAATAAATCTATCAAAGGTGAAATTACACTTGGAGGATCAAAAAGTATCTCAAATCGCGCTCTTATCATCCAAGCTTTGTGCAATCAAGACTTTGAAATATTAAAGTTGTCTCCAAGTCAGGACACCAAAACTTTACTAGAATTATTACAACATAAAAGTGAAGTATATGATGCCGGTCATGCTGGCACTACTTTCCGATTTATGACTGCCTATCTTTCTACACAAAAAGGAACGCAAGTTTTAACTGGTTCTGACAGGATGAAAGAGAGACCAATCGGAGAATTGGTAAATGCATTGAATGAATTGGGTGCAAATATCGAATACTTAGAAAAAGATGGTTATCCACCGTTAAAAATCAATACTCCTAATGAAGTTTGGAAAAAGGAAATAAGTATTAATGGGTCAATCAGTAGTCAGTTTATTACTGCACTTCTATTGATTGCCCCTACATTAAATGATGGATTAACAGTCGCTATAGAAGGCAATCTTGTATCGAGACCATATCTGGAAATGACTTTGTCCTTGATGGCATATTTTGGAGTAAAACATGTATGGAATGAAAACAAAATCCATATTGCAAAACAAGACTACGTCGCTAAAGATTTTGAAGTAGAAGCGGACTGGTCTTCGGCAAGTTATTTATTTGCATTAGCAGCAATCAATGAAGGTTGTGAAATAAAAATAAACGGACTTTCGGAAAATAGCATTCAAGGAGATAGTGCAATCCGTAAAATGACAGAAAATCTTGGGGTTGATTCGAGTTTTGAAAATGGTAAATTGACCATAAAAAACAACCCAAATTTCAAATCAGTTTTTGAATATGATTTCAAACTACAACCAGATCTTGCACAGACCATAGCCTGTATTTGCGCAGCAAAAGGAATTACTGGTTTGTTTACAGGATTAGAAACTTTATATATCAAAGAAACTGATAGAGTTGCTGCATTAAAAAACGAATTACAAAAGTTTAACGTTTTTCTAAGTAAGTTGCCAACTAAGTTTACCAAAACAAATACTCAGGAATCCTTTATGCAAGAAGGAAATTCTTCTGAACCAAATGCTGCTATAGAAACCTATAAAGACCATAGAATGGCATTGGCATTTGCAGTATTGGCATGTAAGCATGATGTAGAAATTTTAGATCCAAAAGTGATTAAAAAATCGTATCCAAACTATTGGGAAGACTTAACTGAACTAGGCTTTAAGCTCAGCTTTTCAGAATAGCGGAAGACTTGTCATTTTTTACTGCCATTCAATCCAATAAATAAGCCATTTTGACACAAAAATCAATATGGTATCTCATTTGATACTGATAGGGAAAGTAAAACCAAGAAATAATTATGCAAACAGGACAAATTAGTGTACAAACGGAAAATATTTTTCCAATCATTAAAAAATTCCTCTACTCAGATCAAGAGATATTCCTAAGAGAGCTAGTTTCTAATGCCATTGATGCAAGCAATAAATTAAAAACACTTTCTACAAAAGGAGAATATAAAGGTGAGTTGGGAGAATTGATGATCGACATCATCCTTGACGAAACAAACAAAACATTAACCATTAAAGATAATGGTATCGGGATGACAGAAGCTGAGGTGAAAAAATACCTCAATCAAGTGGCATTCTCTTCTGCGCACGATTTCCTAAAAAAACATAGTGACGACACTAACATCATAGGACATTTTGGGTTAGGGTTCTACTCTGCATTTATGGTTGCAGACAAAGTAGATGTTATCACAAAGTCATTCAAAAAATCTAAAGCTGTAAAATGGAGCTGTACTGGCGAACCAGAATTCACTATAGAAGATGTTACCAAAAAAGACAGAGGTACAGAAATAGTACTTCACGTAAGTGATGACAGCAAAGAATTCCTTGATAAAAACAGAATTCAATCTCTACTAGATAAATATTGTAAGTTCTTACCTATTCAAATTCGTTTTGGAACAAAAACAGATTATTATTACGAAGGTGAAGGCGAAGACAGAATCCAAAAAACAAGAGAAGTTGATAACTTAATCAATAACACTAACCCACTTTGGAAAAAGAAGCCTAATAAACTTAAAGACGAAGATTATAAAAACTTCTACAGAGAGTTATACCCAATGTCTCCGGAACCAATGTTTTGGATTCACTTAAACATTGATTTTCCATTTAACCTAACAGGGGTTTTATACTTCCCTAAACTGAACAACTCGCTAGAGTTACAGAAAAACAAAATTCAGTTATATTCTAATCAAGTATTCGTTACTGATGACGTAAAAGAGATTGTTCCAGAATTCTTATTGTTGCTTCATGGAGTAATTGACTCTCCAGATATTCCACTTAACGTTTCTAGAAGTTACTTACAGAGTGATTCTAATGTAAGAAAGATTACTTCATACATTACTAAAAAAGTGGCTGACAAGCTTAAGTCTCTACACAAAAAAGACGAAGCAGCGTATAAAGAAAAATGGGATGACATTGGTGTATTTGTAAAATACGGAATGATCTCGGAAGAGAAGTTTTATGATAAGGCTAAAAATTTCGCATTGCTTAAAAACGTGAATGATGAATGCTTCTTAATAGATGAATATGTCGAAAAAATAGCAGCACTACAAACAGATAAAACTGACAAAAAAGTTATTTTATATACCAATGATGCAAAAGCTCATCACAGCTATATAGAATCAGCAAAAGGATATGGTTACGATGTATTAAAATTAGATCACGTAATTGACAATCACTTTATCCAGCAACTAGAACAAAAATTAGACAATACTTCTTTTGTAAGAGTAGATTCAGACACTGTCGATAAATTAATTGACAAAGAAGATGCTAAAGAATCTGTGTTGTCAGAAAAGGAAGTAGAAAAAGTAAAAGAAATATTCGATGCAGCAAAAGGAGAGAAAAGTACTGCAACAATAGATATCAGAGCTTTATCTCCAACTGATCTGCCTGTCTTAGTTACTATTCCAGAATTCATGAGAAGAATGAAGGAAATGCAAATGATGCAAGGTCAAGATATGGGAATGTTTCCTGACAGTTACAATATCGTTGTCAACTCTAATCATCCTTTAGTAGCCGAAAAGTTGTTAAAGATGAGAAGCGCAGATAAAAAAGAAGCATTTGCCAATTACTTAGTAATGCTAGCTAAGCTAAATCAAAATATGTTGAAAGGAGAAGAAATGTCTGACTTCATAAACAAGAGTATTGAGTTTATGAATTAAACATAAATTTCGAAATCAAGAATATCCAGAAAGCTGAGCAAATTTTGTTCAGCTTTTTTTTTGCTATCCTTAGATTAATATTGGTATATATGGATCAATAGTATGACTTGTTAAGGTTCCCCAAGTTAGTATTAAATTATCTACATCTTAAGTCAATAAAAAGGAATAAGAAGGTGCTGCAAAAAAATAGCCATCATTTATGGCATATAAAACATTGAAATAATTACATTCGCGCGGTTTTTAGAAATTTATTCATTGCTTAGACTTTATCAATGTCCTACAAGAGTACAAGTCCGATATTTGGACTATCCTTTTTAATTCTTTTCCTGCTAATTTTTTCAAGGACGATATTTTTTAATGTAACAGGATTTGACGATGTTATATTAATAAACGAACAACAAGTTTTTTTATCTCAAGTTGATGAAAATAATAAGTCTATAAGTGATTTATTTAGTCAAGACATTTTTCCTTCAAAAAAAACCAATGATGTATATTTTAGACCTTTATTCGCCTTTAGTTTATTAAAAGATCAATTCTTAGGAAATGGCTCATTGGTTTATTACCATATTGCAAATCTCATAGTATCTATTTTAGCATTTTTCCTTTTATACTTTACCTTAAGAAACTACATGCCTAAGACTAATAAAATTGTTTTGTGGCTTTCTTCAGGATTATTTTTTCTCAATCCGTTGTTTTGTAGTTCTGTTTGCTGGATACCTGGTAGAAATGATACTTTACTATTAGTATCTGTTTTATTAACCATGCTTACTTTTAAAAAAGTACAACTGACCCAAAAACCGATCTTCGGTATATTAAATGTAACTGCATTTTGTGCTGCTATTTTTATTAAAGAAAGTGCGATAGTCATTCCATTCTTATTATTACTATATAGCCTAATATTCTGTAAAGATTTTTTAAAATCTAAAACGTTAATTACATTAAGTTCAATATGGAGTATAATGATAATTATATACCTAATACTAAGGAACAACGCTTTAGAAAATCCAATAACAGCAAGCTACAACATCTTAGGAAATTTTATTACCAACATAATATCTATACCTAACTATATCGGCAAATTTTTTACTTTATCAAATTTTAGTCCTACACCGATAGTTCCAGACATGAACATTTTAGTAAGCATTATCGGAGCAATAATTTTAATCTTAGGAATAAAGTTTACGCCTAATAAAAAAATGGCATTATTTGGTATTTCTTGGTTCGTATTATTCTTATTACCAGGGATAATATTTGCCAACCCTATTCTTGTTAATAGTTATCATTTTGAACATAGAGCTATTGTGCCTATGATTGGAATACTATTCGTATTTATTCCTTTATTAAGTAAGTTATACCTAAAGCAGAATAATAAAACTTTATTCTATATAGCTTACTCTATTTTACTACTTGTTAGTTCGATAAAAACCTTGCAATATTCTTCGAGTTTTAAAAATGAAAATAACTTTTCAAAAGCAGCAATCGAATCTTCACCTAACTGTGAAACGGCTTGGGTTTTAAGAGGCTCTTATGAATATAAAAATAAGAAAATCACCGATGCGATAAAATCATATAAAAAAGCCATATCTATTAACCCGACAATTACCAGAAATTATTTTAACTTATTTAAAATATACTACTCTACAAATCAGCAAAAAAATGCTTTTGATTTAATAGAAGAGTTAAAAACAAATAAAAACATCGATCCTTATACCAAACATAAAGACCTAGCCATCTTTTATAAAAGCATAAATGATACTGCACAATTTGAACAGCAATATCAATTAGCAAAAAAACATACTAAAGATATAGAACAATTAAAAAAGATATTGGCTAATGTTAACCCTGCTAATTCTAACTAACGTTTTAAATATGTGTTATGAATGTTTAGAATTGGTTATTGTTATAAGTGATTACTTTAAATTAAATAAGAAATCATAATTAATCAGAAATAAAATTTTAATTAAGCTGAGCAAAAAACTGTTCAGCTTTTTTTGATTAATACTTTTCAATTACGTTAAACCATTGTTATGTATACAGATATTTATTACCTTTGAATTGAAATTTATTTATTAACAAAATATTCCACCTCGACATGGGTAAATTTGATGAGTGTATAGAAACATATCACAAAGAATTTGAAAAAATCGGCGTTGCAAAAGTTGACGACAAATTACTAAGAAAAGTTGCAAAAGCTTGCGGACCATCTTTGTACAGAGCTGATGCTTCTAAAGTTGCTTCTGGCGACAAAAAAGAATTAGAAAGAGTTAAGCAAAATTTCTTAATCAAGAAATTAGGTTTAAAAGATACGCCTAAATTAGATGAAGGTATCAAAGCAATTGTTGATCAATTTGGTTCTAGAAATAGAAACAAGTACAGAGCAATGTTTTACTACCTAGCAGTTAAGCACTTTAGAAAATCTGGTTTATTTAAAGACTAGAATATATCTAAGAAAAATTAAAAGAGGATGATTGTAACAAACATCCTCTTTTTTTATTTCTGTTTATCCTCCAATTAGGCGTTTTCAAAAAGTCTATCTCCAAAAACAACTGCCATCACTAGAGCTATCGAAAAAATGATCATGGGATTAAGGTTTTGATCAAACAATATTTTCGCAGTAGTGCGTATACATTCCTAAACAAATATTATGCCTATTAATAATATATCATTCACTACTTTTAATAAACCGATTTTTAAATTAAGTCAGTATTACTGTACGTACATTTAAAACCAACTTAACTAAAAACACGATTTATCATTTTGAAAGGATAGTACATTCTCTATAAAACAATAACTTATATCTCCGTGAACAAAATTATGAATTACCAAGAATCAATAGATTACCTACTCTCTCAATTACCTATGTTCCAAAAACAAGGAAACGCTGCACTAAAAAAAGACTTATCTAATATTAAATCACTGTGCAACTGGCTAAAACATCCGCAACGTTCTTATAAAACAATACACATTGCTGGCACAAATGGAAAAGGAAGTGTAAGCCATTATCTAGCCATTTGGTTACAACTCATGGGTTACAAAGTAGGATTGTACACCTCTCCACATTATAAAGACTTCCGAGAACGCATTAAAATTGATGGAAAACTGGTTTGCAAGTCCATTGTCAAAAAATTTGTCTCTAAGTATAAAAATGAATATCAAAACACAAACGAACGTATCCCATCTTTTTTTGAGCTTACTGTTGCGATGGCGTTCCACGCTTTCCAAAAAGAAAAAGTAGATATCGCTATTATAGAAACTGGCCTAGGCGGAAGATTAGATTCTACCAATATTATAAACCCCATTTTATCAATTATTACAAATATAAGTTTAGATCATACTCACGTTCTTGGGAATACCATTGAACTAATTGCCAAAGAAAAAGCAGGTATCATCAAAAAAAATACTCCGATCCTTATAGGAGAAAAACAAAAGCTTACCACACCAATATTTAAAAAAGTAAGCAACAAGAAAAATGCTACACTAAGTTTTGCCAGTGAATATATTTCTTCAGACAAAAACACATTCACCTTAAAAAAGAAAAAAGAAACAGTAGTATTAAAACATAATGCAGCGTACAAAACCAAAAACATTACTACTGCATTAGCGGCAATAAACTTATTAGAAGATATTCTTCCCGCATTTTCACCAAACTATAAAAAATTAGCTAAGCATACCGATAAGAAATTAAAGGATTGGCAATACTTAGGAAGAATGCAAGTCTTACAAACCAAACCTAAAGTCATTTTAGACAGTGCGCACAACAAAGCTGGATTAAACTCATTTTTCCAAAACATTGAAAAACTAAAATTCAACAAATTACATATCGTTCTTGGAATGGTAAAAGAGAAAGATCTTTCTGATATAATAAAATTGTTTCCTACAAAAGCAAAGTACTATTTTGTCCAAGCCAAAATACCAAGAGCATTAGACAAAAAGTTACTCCAAAAAGAAGCAAAAAAACATCAACTAATCGGAAAAAACTATAGTTCGGTTAAACAAGGATTAAAAGCAGCAAAACTATCCGCTCAAGAAAAAGACCTCATCGTAGTTGTTGGAAGTATTTTTGTAGTAGCAGAAGTAGTTTAGCTATGATTATGAACCTATTAAACCTATTCCTGTTCTAAATACATGAAAAAAATCGTACTCGGTATCTCAGGATCAAGTGGCTCAATATATGCCAAAAGAATCATGGATAAATTATCCAATCGAGATGACATTACACTCGGTGTCGTAATGAGTGACAATGCCATCATAAATTGGGAAATCGAGATTGGAAAATTTAATAAAGAAGACTACCCTTTCGACTTTTACTCCAAGCAAGATTTTAATGCGCCATTCGCATCAGGTTCTGCTCAATATGAATCTATGGTCGTAGCGCCATGCTCTATGGGAACACTGGCGAGAATTGCAAATGGAATATCTAACGATCTTATGTCTCGCGCCGCAGATGTAGTACTAAAAGAACAAAGAAAACTCATCTTACTCTGTAGAGAAACGCCATACAACCTCATTCATATTGATAACATGAAAAAAGTAGCATTGGCTGGTGGATTAATCATGCCGGCAACACCTTCTTTTTATAGTAATCCGCAAACATTAGAAGAAATAGCAGATACCGTTGTAGATAGAGTAATCGATCATCTCAACATCAATCAAGATACCTATCGCTGGGGAGAACAATAAGACAAGGAACTATAATTCAGTTTTTCCGTTATTGATATAGCTTTAATGTTAAGTTATTTCAGATGAATGTTACCTCATGGATCGGGAGAATTTTATTATTCCCATTTTCAATACTTTATGGGATATCAGTAGGCTTCAGAAACATGCTGTATGAATCTGGATTGCTGCGCTCCACTAGTTTTAATATTCCAGTAATTAGCGTTGGAAACTTATCCGTAGGTGGCGCAGGCAAAACACCTCATGTAGAATACCTCATTCAGTTATTAAAAGAAAATATTTACGTTTCTGTCTTAAGTCGCGGTTACAAAAGAAAAACCAAAGGATTTAGAATAGTCGATATAAAAGATACTGTCATAGAAGTAGGAGACGAACCATTACAATACAAAAGGAAATGGCCCGATATCACTGCTGCTGTATGCGAAAGCAGAAACATAGGTATTCCGCTCATGCTTCAAAAGCATCCACAAATTCAAACAATCCTATTAGACGATGCATTCCAACACAGAGGTGTAAATCCGGGATTAAATATTTTACTGACTACTTTTGATCTACCTTACACTAGAGATTACTTACTTCCAGCAGGCAGACTACGAGAATACACTGGTGCAGCAGAACGCGCGGATATCATTGTAGTATCTAAGTGTCCACGAGAATTATCTTCGCAAAAAGCAAAAGCACTGAAAGAAGAAATCGCTCCACTAGATCGACAAAAATTATTCTTTAGCTACTACGATTACTATACTCCATACTTTATGTATAACCCTCAGATAAAGAGGAAATTGGAAGATTTTGGAAAAGTAATTGTTCTTTCTGCTATCGCCAATGAAGATTATCTCTTGGACTATCTTGAACCCAAGACAGATATCGTTCACGTAATGAAATACGAAGATCATCACAACTTTACAGAATACGAAGTGAGCTTATTAAAAAAAGCCATAGAAGATATTGGAGAAAAAGACTGTGCGATCATTACAACAGAAAAAGATGCCATGCGTCTTGATCTGCACAGATCATTCATAGTAGAAAATAAAATTCCCATCTTTGTACTTCCAGTCAAAGTAAAATTTCACTTTGATGGACAATCAGAATTTGATCAACTGACCAAAGATTTTTTATTAAATTTTAAGAGTTAATGCATACGTTAAAGTCCGTTTTTGCATGTTATCTACTGCTACTGGCTACAAACCTTATTGGACAATCAGCAAGATATGAATCCAATCATCGCGCCATACAGTACATCCAGTCATGGGACGTAAAAGATACTACCGATCATAACATTCATACAGGATTAAAATATTATAACAGAAAAGAAGTTACTGCCTATGCTCAAACAAAGAATCAAAATTCTTCTAGGCACAATCCGCAGACACAATTCATATTAAATGACAACGAATACTTCCTTCCTCAAGAACTAAAGTCAGAAGATAATAAAGGGATTTTTAAGCTATTTTATAAAAGCAAAGCCAATTTTCTAAAGCTAGAAAAGAAAAATTTTAGTCTCTACATCAACCCAATTTTGAACCTAAGATTCGGCGAAGAAAGAGAATCTGACTATCTCAGATTTACCAATACTCGCGGGATTGAAATTCATGGAACTATAGACGATAAAATTTATTTTTATACCAATATCTTGGAATCGCAAGGCAATTTTCATAACTTCTTAGAACAAAGAAGAATCAAGCATAAAGCCATTCCTGGCTATAGTTTTTTTAAGCCATTTACCAGTAGCGTTTCTGACAAGTTTATAGGTCAAGACTACGCCAATGCATCAGGATATATCGGTGTACCGATCAGTAAGCATGTCAATATAGAATTAGGTCACGGAAGACATTTCATAGGTCATGGATACCAAAGTTTATTATTAAGTGAATATGCCAATAATTACTTTTACTTAAAGTTAAATACCAAGATCTGGAAATTCCATTATCAAAATCTCTGGATGGAACTATCGCCGATAAGTACTCGACTAAACCCAATGGATTTTCTATTGCCAAAAAAATTCATGGCTGCGCATTACCTCAGTTTTAAACCGATTAAAAATATGGAAATCGGTTTATTTGAGTCAGTCGTATTTTCACGGCTTAACGATTTTGAATTCCATTATCTTAATCCAGTCATTCTCTACCGAGCGGTTGAGTATTATCTAGACAGTCCAGACAATGTAATGCTCGGACTTAATGCCAAATGGAATATATTCAAGACACTTTCACTTTATGGGCAATTGGCAATCGATGATATAAAATTTAGTGAAGTTTTTGAAAACAATGGTTGGTGGGGAAACAAGTTTGGTATCCAAGCAGGAATATTCTATCCTGAAGCCTTTAATGTTTCTAATCTCGATATCAGAGCGGAAGCCAATATTGTCAGACCATACACCTACAGTCACCGTGATTCTGTTCCAGAATTTGATGGATATTCTATCGCAAACTATAGCAGTTACAACCAGACACTGGCACATCCATTAGGAGCAAACTTTATAGAATTCATAGGAATCATTGACTATCAACTCAAAGAAAAATTCCACTTCAAGCTTAAGCTAATGAATGCCACTCAAGGCAGAAGTACTGCCACATTTAATGCTGGCGAAGATCCATTAATTCCCAATGGCACTAGAAACAATGATTTTGGTGTAAGTTTTTTGCAGGGAAATAAAACAACCATAAACTCTATAGAATTTGTGGCTAGTTATGAATTTTATCACAACTATTTTGTCGATTTGCACCTATTAAAACGGTCCGAAAATTTTCCTAATCAGTTGGATACCAATTATTTTGGAATAGGCCTAAGGGCCAATATGGCAATGCGTTTTAATGATTACTAACATACAATTAAATTTTTAATCCGATATTTGTCACGCAATACGATAATGTCAGACAATAACACAGCATATCAATCAGACGAAATAACCATTAAAGAGGCAGTTCATGTCTTTGGTGAATATTGGAAAGAAATTAAGAAGAGTATTCTCCTTTTAATACTTTTTGTACTTCCTTTTCTCGCGTATAACTTGTATAAAGTATTTGCATCTGACAGTATGTTCCCTGCAGAATTAAGCTTCATGCTTAATGAAAAATCAGGAAATTCTATAGGTGCGATTTCAGGATTATTAGGACAGATTGGTTTAGACTCTGGTGGAGATGAAAACTTGGATAAAATCCTAGAATTGTCAAAATCTCAGAAGATTTCTAATGCCATATTTTTTGGTGAATCGAATGTTGATGGAAAAAGTGATTACTTAGGTAACCACATCATTAATATGCTTTCCGAAAAAGGAAAATGGGCAAAAAAAGGACTATTTGCTTCTGATGATGGACTAAACTTAGAAGACTTTTCTTTTAAACATGATTCTATCCCAAGTTTCACATTATTAGAAAATAAAGCATTAAAACTACTGCACGCACATTTAATTGGAAATAAAGATTTAAACATCACCGCAATTCTTAACACAACTATTTCTGACAATAGTGGGATAATGAAAATGATTGCGAATACCTATCATCCAGAAGTATCCATCGCAGTTACAAAATCTCTTTACAACGAACTGACGGAATACTACATCTCAAAAACTATAGAAAAACAACAATATACCTTTGATATTTTGCAAACGAAAACTGATTCTATTTTTCAAGAATTAAAATCTGCAGAATTCCAATTGGCTAACTTTCAAGATAAAAACCAAAGCCTCTTCGCCAGAACAGACCAACTTACAGAACAGCGATTAAGCAGAGATATACAAAAGTTAAGCATCATGTATGGTGAAGCCACTAAAAATTTAGAATTGGCTGACTTTTCATTAAAAGACAAAACCCCATTTATACAATTAATAGACGAGCCATTTTTACCGATAAAACCCAATAGACCAAAATTGTTAAAATCTATTTTATCGGCATTGATTTTAGGTTTGTTTTTAGGTACATTTTATATCGTTTGTCGTAAGATTTTTAGAGACGCTTTATCCTAATTATGAAAGATATTTTTATTCATGATTCTGCCATAGTAGAACCTGATGCTAAAATCCAATCTGGAACAAAAGTTTGGCATTTTTGCCATATTATGAATGCGCAGATAGGAGAAAAATGCAGTTTTGGTCAAAATGTTTTTGTCGCCAATAATGTACAAATAGGCAACAATGTAAAGGTCCAAAACAACGTCTCTATTTACGAAGGCGTAATCGTAGAAGACGATGTATTCTTAGGACCTTCTATGGTATTTACCAATGTCATCAATCCTAGGAGTTTTGTCATTCGCAAGGATGAATATAAAACTACCCTTGTAAAAAAAGGCGCAAGCATCGGAGCAAATGCAACCATCGTTTGTGGGAATACCATCGGAGCATATGCATTTATCGGCGCAGGATCAGTAGTTACTAAAGAAGTCAAAGATTACGCATTAATGGTAGGAAATCCCGCTAAACAAATGGGTTGGGTAAGTAAACAAGGACATAGATTAAAATTTGATGAATTAAATCATGCTACTTGTCCCGAATCAGGAGCGATGTACAGATTGACAAATGAAAACACAGTTAAAGAATTAAATGAATATGCTTAAAGTAGGAATTGTAGGATTAGGACATATTGGGAAAAAGCATATCAATGCAGTAGAAAGATTAGAAGAAGTCTCCATCATTGGCATAAGCGATATCCAAAAACCAGCATCAGATATTCCATATTTTGAAACCCTAGATCAGCTATGTAACAATAAAGAAATCGACTTAATCTCCGTCTGCACGCCAAATTATTTACATAAAGAACATGCAATCAAGGTACTAGAAAGCGGGAAACATGCCATTTGCGAAAAACCTTTTGCCCTAAATCAAAAAGATTGTGAAGACATACTTAATGCTTCATTAAAAAATGGTAAGCATATTTTCTGTGTAATGCAAAACCGTTTTTCTCCAGTAAGTCAATGGTTAAAATCTATTATTACAGACGAAGTTCTTGGGGATATTTTAATGGTAAATGTAGCTTGTTATTGGAATAGAGATGAAAGATATTACACTGATGAAACATGGAAAGGATCAAAAAATAAAGATGGCGGAACGCTATTCACACAGTTTGCACACTATATAGATACACTATATCATCTTTTCGGAACAATCGAAATTACTTCGGGTACTTTTGAAAATTTCACCCACAAAAACCTAACAGAATTTGAAGATAGCGGTGTGTTTTCATTTAAGTTAGATAAAGGTGGAATCGGCAGTTTTCAATATAGCACTTCGGCCTGGGATAAAAACTTCGAAAGTACATTAACCATCATTGGAAGTAAAGGCACTATAAAAGTGGCAGGGCAATACATGGATCAAGTCATCTATGCTCACGGAGCGTCATTAGACGGAATTCCAAGCCTAGAAAAAAACGACAACATAGGTAATTTGGCAAATATTTATAAAAACGCCCATCAAGTCATCAATGGCACCGCAAAAGTCAATACTACGGCCCTAGATGGCATGAAAGTGGTATCATTAATAGCGTCTATCTATAGCTTTAAAAGCTAGGCTTAGACATAAAGCACATTTTCACATAATAATGTATCTTTGCGCACTTAATTCTAATTTTTGACAATCAAAATGTTAAATATAATGTTTTGATTTTCAAGAGATAAGAATAGAAAGTTGAATTAGTAAAATTAACAATGGCAGAAAATATTCATCCCATATTTGATAGAATATTAAGCAGATCGGATAAAGAATCATTTTTAAATCAATCTGCGAAAGTGATTTGGTTTACTGGACTCTCGGGTTCTGGAAAAAGTACCATTGCTGAAGCTGTAGAAAAAAAGCTGTTTCAAGAAGGATTTTTTGTGCAATTACTCGATGGTGACAACATCAGAACAGGGATCTGCAACAACTTAGGTTTCTCCCTCGAAGATAGAAATGAAAACATCAGAAGAATCTCAGAAGTTTCTAAGCTCTTTAAAAATGCAGGCGTTATCTGTCTAAACAGTTTTGTAAGTCCTACAGAAGAAATCCGCAACCTTGCCGAAACAATTATTGGTAAAGAAGACTTAATTCAAGTATATGTCAATGCACCTTTGGAATTATGTGAAGCGCGAGATGTAAAAGGCTTGTACAAAAAAGCAAGAGCTGGAGAAATCAAAGGGTTCACAGGAATAGATTCTCCTTTTGAAGCACCAGCAAATCCAGATATAGAAATTAAAACTGGCGAGATGTCTGTAGAAGAAGCTTGCCAAATGGTATACGATAAAATTATTAAAAGAATAAGAAAGGTATAAATATGGATTATCATATTAATCATCTAAAAGAATTAGAATCAGAATCAATCTTCATCATGCGTGAAGTAGCTTCGCAATTCGAAAAACCAGTATTGATGTTTTCGGGCGGAAAAGATTCTATCCTTATGGTACATTTAGCTTACAAAGCATTCTACCCTGCTAAAATTCCGTTTCCATTATTACACGTAGATACTGGACACAATTTTGACGAAACCATTGAATACCGAGATAACTTGGTAAAGAAAATGGGTGCTACTTTGATCGTTGGATCAGTACAAGAAGCCATCGACAACGGAGAAGCTACAGAAGAAAAAGGCGTTAATGCCAGTAGAAATGCATTACAAACAGGAGTACTGCTAAATTCTTTAGAAAAAGGAAAATTCACTGCAGCACTTGGTGGAGCAAGAAGAGATGAAGAAAAAGCAAGAGCTAAAGAAAGGTTCTTTTCTCACAGAGATGAATTTGGTCAATGGGATCCTAAAAACCAAAGACCAGAATTGTGGAACCTATTCAACGGAAAACATAAAATGGGAGAACACTTTAGAATCTTCCCAATCAGTAACTGGACGGAACTAGACGTTTGGCAATATTTAGCCATGGAAAAAGTAGAATTACCATCGCTATACTATGCACACAGACGTAAAGTTTTTGAAAGAGACGGAGTATTGCTGGCAGATAGTCCATTCATTCCTAAAAAAGAAGGAGAAACCGTTTTTGAAGAAATGGTGAGGTGTCGAACTATTGGTGATATTACCTGTACAGGTGTATGGAGATCTGAAGCCACTACAACCGAACAAATCATTGAAGAAGTAGCCACTACTAGAATGACCGAAAGAGGTGGTCGTACTGATGATAAAAGATCTGAGTCCAGTATGGAGGACAGAAAAAAATTGGGTTATTTCTAGAATTTTAAAATTGAAAACAAATGTCTAAAGAATACGAAAATAGTGAGTTATTAAGATTTACAACCGCAGGTTCTGTCGATGATGGTAAATCTACACTTATCGGAAGACTATTATACGATAGTAAATCTATACATCAAGATCAATACGAGGCCGTAGAAGCAGCAAGCCAAAGAAGAGGAGAAGAAGGCGTAAACTTAGCTTTACTGACTGATGGATTAAGATCAGAAAGAGAACAAGGGATAACAATCGATGTTGCCTACAGATACTTCTCTACGCCAAAAAGAAAATTTATCATAGCAGATACACCAGGTCATATCCAATATACCAGAAATATGGTAACTGGTGCATCTACTGCAAATGTTGCATTGGTTTTGATCGATGCTAGAAACGGTGTTGTAGAACAGACCAAACGTCATGCGATCATTGCTTCATTGTTACAAATACCGCACGTAGTGGTATGCGTTAACAAAATGGACTTAGTAGATTATTCTCAAGAAGCTTATGATAAAATCCAAGAGTCTTTTGAAAAGTTTGCTGCGAAAATGGATGTAAAAGATGTACACTTTATTCCAATCTCAGCGTTGAATGGAGATAACGTAGTACACAGATCAGATAAAACCAAATGGTACGAAGGACCAACCTTAATGTATTATTTGGAGAATGTGCATATTGCTAGTGACCACAATTTTATTGACGCTAGATTTCCTGTGCAATATGTAGTAAGACCTTACAATGACGATTTCCACGACTTCAGAGGTTATGCAGGTCGAGTTGCAGGTGGAGTAATGAAAAAAGGAGATAAAGTAACTTTATTGCCAAGTGGTTTCTCTACCAAAATCGCCAAGATTCATGGACCTGATGGGGAACAAGAAGAAGCTTTCCCTCCACAGTCAGTAAATGTTGAACTTGAGGAAGATTTTGATTTGAGTAGAGGTGATATGATTGTCAGAGAAAACAATCAACCAGACATTACCCAAGATGTAGAGTTGATGTTGTGCTGGTTTAGAAGTGACAAAGCACTACAATTAAATGGAAAGTATACTATCCAACATACCACACAAACTGCAAGATGTGTTGTGAAAGAAATCAGATATAAATTGGATATCGAGACTTTACACAGAGATACCGAAAATAGTGAAATAAAAATGAATGATATTGCGCGAGTAGTACTAAGAACCACCAAGCCATTATTCGTTGATTCTTACAGAAAAAATAGAATTACTGGTAGTGTAATCCTAGTAGACGAAGCAACAAACAATACCGTTGCTGCAGGAATGATTATATAAATCGGTTTGCAATGGCAAACTATAAAATACCTTCTAAGCCAAGATGAAAAAACCAATAGCCATATTTGGATTTGGTCGATCAGGAACCACTTGGATTTCTGACATAATTTCTAAAAGCTTAGGAGGTATTATACTTTTTGAACCTTTCCACCCTGCTGTATGGGATGAAAGTTATGACCAATGTTACCTAAGTGAGCTTGACAATAACAAGCATCAAGATCAATTAAAAAAGATTAATAATAAAGAAATATCTAATCCTTGGTTATTAAGAAATCACCTTGGCGTTAATCCACAATCTTTTTCTAAATCATTTGTAAATACCATTTGGGATAATACAACACTCATTGGATTTAAATCCATAAGAGCAAACTTTTGTATTCCTAAATTCAAAGATTCACACAATAGCATATATGTGATCCGTCATCCATTAGCAGTACTTAGTTCGATTATCAATAGACCTCAGTTTTTTGAAGAATATGGATGGGAAAATCATGTTGATATTTTTCTATCGCGAGCGAATGCACATCCAGTTTTTAAAGACAAGAATGTAGACATTGACTTTAGTAAATTCTCCAAAGAGGAAATTATCCTAATCATGTGGACCATGTCAAATTTGGCAGGAATACACGATTGTATTAACCATAATATTCCTATTGTATATTATGAAGATTTATACACAGATCCATTC
>JAHDBF010000008.1:0-2093 GCA_020630525.1 Saprospiraceae bacterium | reverse complement strand
TATTAACCATAATATTCCTATTGTATATTATGAAGATTTATACACAGATCCATTCGTAGTTTCAAAAAATATATTATCTACTTTAGGTTACCCAACTCAAGACATTCACCCATCATATCTTTTTACGCCTTCTATGCTTACCTTAAAGACGATGCATAGTTTTTATGATAAAGAGATCAATCAAGATGCTTTGCGCTTTTTCTGGGAAAAACACATTTCTAATCAAGACGAAAAAAAATATCTCAGCTTTATCTCTTCGATTAGCAATCAATTTGTAAGCGAACATAAAAAGATTGAACGATATTTGTCATAGTGAATTATCAAGAGGTGAATTATCAAGGAAAATATCTCATCGTAGCTGGCACTAATAAAGCTGGAACTACTTCTCTGTACAACTATCTATCCTATCATCAACAGATTATTCCAGCAGCCAAGAAGCAGACAGACTACTTCCTACATCCAGCATATCCATTAATTAAATCAAGTAAAAAAACGAAAGTAAAATCCTTTTTGCAACACTTTCAATTAGATTCGCTGGACAACAAAAATAATTATCTAATGGATGTAAGTCCAGATTATATATATGATAAGTCTGTCATAGATTCTATCAAATCAGAACTTGATGATAATCAAATAAAACTGCTTTTTATCCTTAGAGATCCAATAGAAAGACTAATCAGTTGGTTCCAATATGGAAAACAAATTGGCGAACTTAATCAAGAAATCAACTTTGAAGAATATCTAATTTTACAAGAAGAAAAATTAGAAAATCACATCACTTATTGTGCGCAGAAAACGGGTAAATACGCTGAGTTTATACAACCATTTCTAGATAATTTTCCGAGAGAAAACATACATATTTGTTTTTTTGAAACACTGAAAAACGAACCATCATTATTAATGAATGAACTTTGTGATTTCTTAAAAATAAATTCTGAAGTTTATAAAAATTACAATTTTACCATAAGCAACAAAACAGTTAAAGTAAAATCAAAATATTTCAACAACCTATATAAGCATGTACGTGGTACCGTTGTAAGCTCGCTAGAAAAATATCCAAAAATATTTAACCTAGTAAAGAAGCCAGGACAACAAGTTACTAAGCTTTATAAAAAACTAAATACCGAAACAAAATCAGGATTCCAATTATCAAAAGAACAAGAAAAAAAGCTAATTGATTATTATAAAGCCGATGTAAAAAAGATTGAAAAATTGATAGAACACAAAACACCTTGGACAAGATTTAATGCATAGTTTCTTAGACACATATCAAGATTACTTAAATCACAAACCCAAATCTATTAGAAATAGATTAAGAGATTTTGCTATCAATTTATCCAGTCCAAGCAATCAAAAAGTAGAAAAAAATCTACCAGAAAAAGGCATTTGGTTTTTAACAATGCACAGCCTGTTTTCTGATCAAAGAAATAACTTTATAAACACACTAAAATACATTAATAAACAATTTGAATTCATCTCATACGGTCAAGCCGTTACTAAACTTATAGAAAATAACATTGATGGACGATATGCCTGCTTGAGTGTCGATGATGGTTTTAAAAACTTCTTACAAATTGCCGAAATCTGCGATAGTTTTGGCTTTAAAGCAATGGTTTTCGTGAATCCTAGTATGGTAGGAGAAACCAATTTTGATATAATAAAAAAGCATTGTGCGGATAGATTGGGTTCGCCGCCAACTGCATTTTTGGATTGGAATGATATCGACAAATTATTAAAGCAAGGACATGAAATTGGGAATCATGGGCTTAAACATTTGAAGCTTTCAACGATAGCAGACGATCATATTTTACAAGAAGAAATTTTCAAATCTAAATACATTCTAGACGAAAAAATCGGAACTGTAAACCACTACGCTTGGGCTTATGGTCAACAAAAATTTATTACAGATAAAGCGATAGAACTCGTTTTTAATGCTGGTCATACTTCATTGGCAAGTGCAGTCAGAGGAATGCATTACAAAGGATTGCATGAATCAAAACAACCTATCATCAAAAGAGAATTGATAGAATGTTTTTATCCAATCGAACATACAAAATACTTTCTCAACAAGTCTGGACTTAAGATTAAGAATC
>JAHDBF010000137.1 GCA_020630525.1 Saprospiraceae bacterium | reverse complement strand
TAGGCATTTTATAAAAATACATACATTCTTGAAAAACGTTTCAAGAATCGGATTAGATTAATTGGTATAAAACAGAAGCATTATGACTTGTAATGCGCATTACTTCGTCTACATCCATTTCTTTAATCTCAGCGATTCGATGTGCAATTAATGGTATATATGATGACTCATTTCTTTTGCCTCGATGAGGTGCAGGAGCGAGATAAGGAGCATCGGTTTCTAGAACAATATGTTTTAAGTCAATAGAAGGAAGTGTCTTATCCAAACCTCCATTTTTAAAAGTGGCTACTCCGCCTATTCCCATATAAAATCCGAGATCTATAATCTTTTTTGCTTGATCTACAGTTCCACCAAAACAATGAAAAACACCTTTTAATTCTGGGTGACGGTTATTTTCTATCAGTTCGATAGTAAGCTCTTGTGCATTTCGGCTATGAATAATAATCGGTAATTTCCATTCGATAGCCCATTGGATTTGTTGCTCAAAAGATTTTATTTGAATATCCTTAGTAGACTTATCCCAATATAAATCTATTCCAGTTTCTCCGATGCCATAAATCTTATGTTTAGATTTTATCTCTTTAATATGTGCCAATTCTTCTAGGTAGTTTTCCTTTACATTACAAGGATGTAAACCCATCATGGGATAACAAACATTAGGATATTTATCTACTAAATTTAGCATTCGCTCCGTTGAAGTAGAATCTACATTTGGTAAGAAAATTTTCTCAACTTTATTGGCTAATGCATTTTTAATTACAGAATCAATATCTTCGTCAAATTGCTTCATATAAATGTGAGCATGTGTATCAATAAACATATATAAACTTTTAAATGGCAAAAAGTAAGAAAAAATATTATGTCGTTTGGCAAGGTGTCAATCCTGGTATTTATAACTCCTGGGCTGAATGCCAACTGCAAATAAAAGGATTTCCTGCCGCAAAATATAAGTCTTATCCAAGTTTAGCAGAAGCAAAAGCAGCTTATGGAGAATCTTATAGTCAACATATCGGTGGCAACGCTAAAAAAAACACGATAAGTAAGATAGACCTAGAAGGAATATTGGAAAAAAACAGCATTGCTGTCGATGCAGCATGTAGTGGAAATCCAGGATTGGTAGAATACCAAGGAGTAGACACTTTCACCAAAGATCGAATCTTTTATGGTGGTCCATTTAAACAAGGAACGAATAATCTTGGTGAATTTTTAGCCTTGACTCATGCATTGGCTTATGCTAAAAAAACTGGTCAAGATGATTTGGTAATATATTCAGATTCTAGAACTGCAATGAGTTGGGTTAGGAACAAAAAAATAAAAACGCTACTCAAAAAAACTCCAGAGAACGAACCAATTTTCAGCATGGTAAATCGTGCACTCATCTGGCTTCATAACCATTCTTTTGAAAACAAAATTATTAAGTGGGAAACCAAATCTTGGGGAGAAATTCCTGCGGATTTTGGAAGGAAGTAATATTTAGTGGATTAGTTTTTAGTGATTAGTGGGTTAGTTTTTAGTTCTTGTTAATTAGTTTTTAGTGGGTTAGTTTTTTAGTGAATACTCCAAAATCCTAGCTCAACTCTACCCTTTCGATATTCGCGCCAAGGTTTTTTAATCTTGTATCAATGTCTTGATATCCACGATCTATTTGATGGATATTATGGATGGTACTTTCACCTTCTGCACTTAATGCTGCTATCAATAAAGAAACTCCAGCTCTGATATCAGGCGAACTCATTGTGATTCCTTTTAATGGAAATTTCCTTTCTAGACCTATAACTGTAGCTCTATGTGGATCGCAAAGTATTATCTGTGCACCCATATCAATCAACTTATCGACAAAAAACAATCTACTTTCAAACATCTTTTGATGAATCAATATACTTCCACGTGCTTGTGTTGCGGCAACCAATAAAATACTCATTAAATCAGGCGTAAATCCTGGCCAAGGTGCATCATATATTGTCATAATACTACCATCAATAAAACTCTGAATCTCGTAGACGTCTTGTTTTTCGACGATTATATTATCATCTTGAATAGACAATTTAATGCCTAATTTTTCGAAGGTAGAAGGTATGTTTCCCAACATTTTAATATTGACATTAGAAATGGTTAATGACGATTGTGTCATTGCTGCCATACCAATAAAACTTCCAATCTCGATCATATCTGGCAGACAAGTATGATCAGTACCATTCAATGATCCAACTCCTTGAATCTTTAATAAATTTGATCCGATGCCTTCTATTTTTGCACCCATTCTTACCAACATTTTACATAATTGTTGTAAGTATGGTTCGCAGGCAGCATTGTAAATTGTCGTTTCTCCTTCTGCAAGTACAGCCGCCATGACTACATTAGCAGTACCAGTTACAGAAATCTCTTCCATATGGATGTAGGTTCCGCTAAGCTTTTCCGTACCAAGAAAAAAGTTGTCTTCTACTTCGTCATAATTAAACGATGCACCTAGTTTTATAAATCCGTGAAAATGAGTATCCAGTCTTCTTCTTCCGATTTTATCTCCTCCAGGTTTGGGTAAAAATGCTTTTCCAAAGCGAGCCAATAATGGACCCAATAACATGACACTACCACGTATTTTTCTAGCCTCAGCTAAGTAGTCTTTAGAACTAAAATATTCTAGATCAATATTATTTGCCTCAAAGGAGTAACTGCCCTTAGATATCCGATCAACCTTAACGCCTAATCCATTTAACAGACTAATCAATCTCTGTACATCAAGAATATCAGGAATATTGTTAATGGTAACCTGCTCACTAGTCAATAACACTGCTGAAATCACTTGAAGTGCTTCATTTTTTGCGCCTTGAGGAACAATTGTTCCATTCAATTCATTTCCTCCAATTACCTTAAATGCTTGATTACTCATATCTTTTATTGACAAATTCCTATTTATGAATCGTAAATATATAACAAATAATCATCATGTAATATTTATTCAATAGGCTAAAACCATTCATCACTTTTTGCTGCCGTTCATCATAATTGCCTATTTTTAGGCTTAAGGAGAACTTAGATTTGAAGTATCAAAAAAAAATAATCATGAAAAATTTATTAGTTCTTATTTACTCTTTATTGGCGATGTCAATTGATGCGCAAAATATCGAAGGCACTTGGAATGGAATTTTAGATATCCAAGGAACACAACTTACCATCATTTTTAACATCTCTAATGAAAACGATCAATTAACAACCACCATGGATAGTCCAGACCAAGGTGCAAAAGGAATCCCTACTGATAATACTTCTTTTGTAAAAGATAGTTTAACTATTGATGCAAGTGCATTGGGGATGAAATATACTGGAAAACTTTCTGATGATGGATTGTCCATAGATGGTACATTTAATCAAGGACCGATGTCATTACCATTGGTCTTAAGTAAAGAAAAAGTAGAAAAAAAATTTAATCCGAGACTACAAGACCCAAAAGATTTTCCTTACAAACAAGAAGAAGTAAAATTCAAAAATGAAAAAGCTGGACATAGTTTATCAGGAACTTTGACCTTGCCAGAAGATGGCAAATTTGATAAAGTAGTCGTTCTGATTTCAGGCTCAGGTCCACAGAATAGAAACGAAGAAGTCGCACAATTTAATCATAGACCATTTTTGGTGCTTTCCGATCACCTTACGAGAAATGGCATAGGCGTACTAAGATATGATGATAGAGGTGTAGCGGATTCTGAAGGTGATTTTAGCAGTGCTACATCTCGAGATTTTGCCGATGATGTTAATGCTGCTGTTAGTTATCTATCCAATAGATCAGATTTAATCAATAAAAAAATAGGCTTAGTTGGACATAGTGAAGGTGGGATGATTGCACCTATGGTTGCTTCAGAAAATGAAGATGTAGACTTTATAACATTGCTTGCAGGTCCTGGAATTCCCATTACTGAATTAATGTTATTGCAAAGTGAAAAAGTAGCTTTGGCAGAAGGTGCACCAGAAGAAATTGTCAAAGCAAATATCACAACTTTAAAACCAGTGTATGAATTCATGGCTAATAATCCTGAGCTAGATAAAGAAGAATTAAAAATTAATTTAAAAAAGATATTCAAGGATGGAATGCAAAATTTTTCTGATGAATCCAGAGCTAGTATGGGAGATGAAGAAACATTTATCGATAAAAATATAAGTGGATTAATGGGAGATTGGTTTTTATACTTTATTCAGTTTGATCCTGCAAAATATTTAGAAAAAACGCTTTGTCCAGTATTGGCTATTAATGGAGAATTGGATTTACAAGTTACTGCAAAAGAAAATTTAGCCGGAATTAAAAAATCATTATCAGAAGCCAATAACCAGCGTGTAACGATAAAAGAGATTAGTGGTCAAAACCATTTATTTCAAACTGCAAAAACTGGAGCACCATCAGAATATGATACCATAGAAGAAACGTTTAATGAAGAAACAATGGTTATGATTACAGAATGGATTATCAATCATGATAAGTAATGTTTAAAACTGGAGATAAGAACTTTTGGAAAGCGCAATTAATTGGATGGTCTATTATGGGATTGTCAAATCTGATTGTCCAATTAATTGCAAATATTCCAATACAGTACGTACTCTTAAATACATTTATACCTCCGATAATTGGGTTTTCGATTAGCACAGGATTTAGGTATTTGATAAAAGGTAAAAATTGGATTCACTGGGGAATCGGTAAAATAATATTACTAATCATATGCTCAACGATCGTTCAAACGATTGTACTTAATGGCATTGTGTTTTCTATATTTTATTTTTTTGTTTCTAATTCTGATGTAAATATTGCAGAGATTTTATCCAATAGTGTCATCTTCGGAATATTATTTTTGGCATGGAATCTCATCTACTTTTTTGTTCATTATTTTAATAATTGGCACTATTCTGAAATCGAAAAATGGAAACTAGTTGCAGAGATGAAGGACGCTGAGCTTGGTTCATTAAAATCGCAGGTCAATCCTCATTTTGTATTTAATTCTATCAACAATATTCGAGCATTGATATTAGAAGATAAAGATAAGGCTCGAGATATGTTAATGAATTTTTCTGACCTTTTTAGGTATTCACTCACACATACCAATAAGCAGACGGTTTTACTATCCGAAGAATTAGAAGTCGTACATCAATACTTGGAATTACTTGCGATTCAATTTGAAGAAAAATTAAAATATAATATTCAATTAGATGACTCATTATTAACTGAAAAAGTACCTCCAATGGTATTACAAATCCTCGTCGAAAATGCGGTTAAACATGGTATATCACAATCTAAAGATGGTGGAACAATAGACATTGCCATCTATAAAAATAAAAATGCATTTTACATTGAAGTTAAAAATTCGGGATCGTTAAACATTAAATCTTCGCTTGGAGAAAAGCTTGGTCTTGGACTAGAAAACATCAAAAACAGATTACGGATTTTATACAACGAAAATGGAAATCTCAACGTGACAGAAAAAAACAATTATGTAATTGCTTCAATAAAAATTCCTTTGTTATGATTACTTGCTTGATTGTCGAAGATTCTAGATTGGCTAGAAAGGAGTTGGTCTCTATGGTTAAAAGTTTAGACAAATTTGATGAAATTTATTCAGCAGAAAATGCAGCTGAAGCAATTGAGATTTTAAACGAGAAAAATATTTCTGTACTCTTCCTTGACATTCATTTGCCTGGTAAAAATGGATTTGAATTATTAGAGAGTTTGGATTTTGCGCCGCAAGTTATATTTACTACTGCTTATGATGAGTATGCGATTAAATCATTTGAATTTAACACCGTTGATTATTTACTTAAACCCATAAAGAAAGATCGCCTCATCCAATCAATAGAAAAACTCAATGCAGAAATTGAAATAGATCAAAAGCAATTGGATATTGATCAACAGGTTTTTGTAAAAGACGGTGACAAGTGTTGGTTTGTAAAATTAAAAGATATCTATCTTTTCGAATCAATGGGAAACTATAGTAAAGTATATTTTGAAAATGAAAAACCACTAATACAAAAATCTCTTAATTATCTAGAGTCAGTATTAGATGATAGTATATTTTTTAGGGTCAATCGTCAACAGATTATAAATCTAAACTATATTGACAAAGTGATTCCTTGGTTTAATGGAAAATTAAAAATTCAATTGAAATCTGGAGTAGAAATCGAAGTCAGTCGTAGGCAATCTCAGCGTGTAAAAAATATGTTTAGTCTATAGTTACTCCCAGAATTGTAATCCATAAAATTGATCACTTCGTAGCATTAGGACATTACGCTAGATTATAAAAGTGTCATTTTTGGTATTTAAAAAAATATTAAAATAATCGTAAATGCTATTGTCTTATCAAATTTTAGTAGTATTGTCATAGTTATTAAAGACAATATTTTTGACATGAAAAATTTACTTTTATTTATTTTATTAGCAATAACAATTCCTGCGTGTGATAAGCCATTATCTCCAGGTGAAATTAATAGAATAGATGTTGAAAGAATAGAAGAATATTTGGCTGCGAATAATCTTACTGCAGTAAAGACATTAACAGATTTGCATTTTATCATACACGAACCTGGAGGAAATACTAGACCTTTTGTGACAAATGAAGTTAAGTTAAACTATGAAGGGTTCTTGCTTACAGGCGAAAAATTTGATTCATCTTTTGACCGAGGAGAACCATTAGTAACAATACTCGCCTCATTGGTGCCAGGATTTCAAGAAGGAGTTACTCAGATCGGAATAGGTGGATCGGCTACACTATTATTGCCATCGAGAATTGCTTATGGAGAAAAAGGGCAGCCAGGAACGATAATTGGAGAAAATGAACCATTGAGGTTTGAAGTAGAATTATTGGATTTTAATTAGAAATTTTTATGCTTAAAATTTGTCTATTCTTTATTACATCAATTAGTTTGCTGAGTTTTGATTCTTGCGGTCAAAAATCTACCATAGTTAAACAAAATTCTGAAGTAGTTCCAATTAAGGAATATCTAAAAAATAAAAATCCTGAAGTATTCGAACAAGCGGTATTTGCGGGAGGTTGTTTTTGGTGTGTGGAAGCTGCATTTCAGCAATTGGAAGGAATACACGAATCCATAAGTGGTTATTCAGGTGGACATTTAAAATATCCAAGCTACAAAGCGGTATGCAGTGAAACAACAGGTCATGCTGAAGCAGTTTATCTTGTTTATGACCCTACTATAATAAGTTATAATGATTTATTAGATGTGTTTTTCGTAGCGCATGATCCAACTACATTAAATAGACAAGGCAACGACATCGGAGAATCTTACAGGTCTGCAATATATTATCTAAATGAAGACCAAAAAATTCAAGCAGAAAATAAAATCGCTTCTCTGAACGAATCTACTTTCGACAATGGTATTGTAACTGAAGTTACTGTTTATGAAGAGTTTTGGGTTGCAGAAGGATATCATCAAGATTATTATTGGTTGAATCCCAATCAATCATATGTTGCTGCTGTTAGCAGACCTAAAGTTGAAAAAGTAGCTAAGGTTTTTAAGGACAGATTGCGAAAAGAACATAAGTAAAGAATCTTGGGTTTAGCAATTAAAATTCTGTACTTGCCCAAAGCATAAAAAGGTCAAACATTGGTTCTCTTTTTAATAGATAATACTTTTCACTATTAAAATATATTGGCATTGAGATTGTATTCATCACTCCCCAAGTTAACTTTGCCTTCTTGCATTTAAAACTAGCTTGAGTCTTAATATTCATAATTGTTGCAGAAGCACCATAACCAAAAATTATAGGTCCAGAGTCATAATCTGTATAACTGGAACCATCTTCATTTTCTTTGACTAGCTGTATTCCTAAATACTCATTAACAAAAATTTCTTTGTATGCATCATTGTAGTCTGATGCTAATTTAGGTTGCAATTTACTTAGCAAAAATGTAATCATAGCACTAGAGGAACCTCTTATAATAGTGCCATCATTGCTAGCGTGATGAATCAATCCAGACTTATGCTTGGTAGAATTTAGCATAAAATTTAGCCAATTACTTTGTACTTTTTTCTTATCAATAGACAATAATCCAATCATATTATCAGCTGGCCAAGCTGCAGATTTGTAAGATTCTAACATTCTTAAACTATCTTCTAAGGTCGAAATTATTCTACTTTCTATCAAAGCAGATTCACTGTTTACAAGTTCCCCTATTTGTGAATAATTAAATAAATTGCTATTTACATAATTTGAATAAACATAGTTTGCCCAACCATTGTAGAACATCCCATATTTAGGATTTAGTAATGAGTCAAATTTTGAAGTGGCTCTATCAGAATGAATTCTATTGATACAGTTATCTACGATTTTGGCATATGTTTTCTGGTCAATATTGACTTTCTTAGAATACTCAATAGTTGCTAGAGCTAATATTGCATTACTAAATATTTTTCCTTCTGGAAACCTACTCTGGAGAATCTCATCATAACCGTTATCTAATTCTTTCGACAAATACTGGATTTGATTACTAATCGATCTAGTCCTCAGAATTGAATTAAAAGGAGTAATGACTCCCAAAAGGATATAGATAAATAGTAGAATCCCTAAATATTTTAATAATCGTTCTATCACTTTATTATGTTCAAAATGTTAGTCTTCTTGTGCTCCTAATTTCCACTAAACAACGTATAGCTATACACTAAAAA
>JAHDBF010000136.1:5208-8716 GCA_020630525.1 Saprospiraceae bacterium | reverse complement strand
TAGGTTATTGCGCAAGTTCCTGTATTTTCGCAATCATCTGTATAAGAAAAAGTCCTTATTAAGACATAATTACATCCTTGCTGAGTCGGTCCTTGATCTGTAAAGTTTGTTGTTTGCGTATTTGTAAAATCACAATTATCTGTCACTTCAATTTTGCTAGGAACTTTTGTAGGTATTCCGTTTTGCATATCAGGATTACAACCTAATTCGAATATATTATCTCCATCTTCATCAGTTGGACAGTGCAAAATAGGCACTGAGATATCTTCTTTGTATACATATTTAACTTTACAAGTAGATTCATTATTACAATCATCAATTGCAGAAACTGTATATTCTCTAATATAGATACAATCCAATTGAGGAATCGTTTGATCAGAAATTACACTAATAGAAATATTTTGATCACAGTTATCTAAGATAGTACCCAATAATGAGATAACTTCATCGTCATTAGGGAAATCACTTTCTAAAGGATTACATCCTAAGTCGACTGTATTACCATTATAATTCTCATCTTCACAAAATTCGAAAGTTGGAGCTACATCATCTTCTTTGTAGACATACTTTACAATACATAATCCTTCATTTCCGCATTGGTCTGTCGCAGAAACAGTGTATTCTCTAATGTAAACACAATCTAGCTGAGGAATTACTTGATCATTAACGACGGTTGGTCCTGATGATAATTCACAATTATAAATTACTGGTCCTAGTAAGTCTATTATTTCTTGTTCTGTAGGAAAATCGTTTGGTAAAGGGTTACATCCTAAATCGATGGTATTTCCATTGTAAAATCCATCTTCACAATTTGTAAATGTTGGTTCGGTTTTATTACTTAAAACTGTAAAGGTCGAACTGCATTCTGCTGATGAGCAGATGTCTCCATTTGCGGCTAATACTTCACCAAAAAATTGGAAACCTATAGAACCGCCGCATTCTAATGCTAGTACTTGTTCTAAAGTTGGGATTTCTTCAATATTGGTAAACACGTTACAACTAGAATTCGCATTAAACCATGAAATCCATTCATTGTATGCTTCAGTAATTTCTAATTCTGTACTGCATTCTGACAAAATTACTGGATCTGGGCATTCTAAAGCCATTGTAAGAGGAGGAGTCAAAGTGAAACTTGATTCACAAGTTGCAGCTGCACATTGTTCGCCATTTGCACCGTAGCTTATTACTTCAAAAACAAAATCTATTGTTCCTTCACATCCAAGATTTACTATTTCTTCCAATTTTGGAATTTCGTCTAAATTATTTTCGGTGTTACAACCACCTACGAAACCAAATTGTGCTATCCATAATTCATAGACTTTTTCTATTTCATCAATATCACACGCTCTTGCAGAAGCATCTCCTCCGCATGTAAGTACTAAATCACTTGTTGGTAAAATGGTAAACGTAGCCAAACATCTCTCTTCACCACAAATTTCTCCATTCGAATCAAAACTTGAAGCAATGAACATAAAGTCTATTGATCCACCGCAGCTATTTGCTAATATTTCATCAAATATGGGCGCTGAAGAAATATTGGTTGTAACATTACAGCCTCCTTCTACAAAAAACCCATTTATCCATATTTTATATGCCTGTTCAATATCTTCAATTTTACAAGATTTAATTCTTGGGTCTTCTGGGCATTTTACTACTAATTGATCTGATGGTACTACTTCAAAAGTACTTGAACAAACCAATGCATCATTACAATCTGTACTTAGATCTTCGACTGTCCAAACCAACTCTATTGTATTTCCGCATAAAACTTGTGGTAAACTAGGAGGTCCATCAGGGTAACCAATAAAGTGACCAGATGCATTGCAACCACCACCGCCTCTAAACCAATCTAACCAGGTCTTATATTCTTCTTCTAAATTTATATCTTGATCACATGCATTAAAGCTAACAGGGTCTGGACATTCTATCCATAATGGGTCTGTAGGTGTAATAGTAAAAGTTGACGAACATACTATGCTTGCCTGATCTCCACAGTTCGCAATAGTATTTTCAATTTGAAATACACCAGTTGTTTGTGCTCCATCTAAAATTGGATCTCCATTTTCATCTAAACCACAAAAGTTTGGAATCTCTGGCATAGTTATAAATGATGGAGTAGACTCACATCCACCTCCACCTCTGAACCAAGAATACCACTCGTTATATGCATCAGTAATTGCTTGTTCGCCTTCGCATGCATTTATCGTTACTGGATCTGGGCATTCCAACCATAATGGATCCGCCGGTAATATTGTAAAGGTGGATGAACAAACTAAGTCTGCTATCTCGCTACATGCTGAGTTATTTTCAATTTGATAAACACCTGTCGTTATTGCTCCATTTAAAATTGGATCTCCATTAGTGTCCAAGCCGCATAAATTTGGAATCTCAGGTAAGGTTATAAAAGCAGGTATCGCTTCACAAGCGCCACCACCTCTGAACCATGAAAACCATTCGTTATAAGCCTCTAATATTGCTGCTTCTCCATCACAAGCATTTACTACTACTGGATCTGGACATTCGAGCCATAATTCTGGTATTTCAGTAACAGTAAAAGTTGCAGTACATTGATCTCCTAAACATAATATTGGTTGATTCTGTCCAATAATGGCAGGTTTTCTTGCTGTGAATGTAAAACTGACAGATCCCCCACAAACAGAAGGTGGTTCTGGTAAATTTCCAATATTGGTTGTGGCATCACAGCCACTAACAACTACAAACTGACTAATCCAATCAGCCCATAATTTATCTAAATATTCTTGTTGTTCTTTAGGAGCATATTCACACAGATTTACAGTTAAATCATTAGGACATGAAACCTGAATTTCATCTACAGATATTGTTACTGGATCGGTACAAATCCAATCTTGACAATTGTATATTTTGTGACATCTTCTAAAGCAAGTGGTTTCCGTCAATGGTCCAGGATCAAATGTAAGCGCTACATCAGGGTCAGAAGGATCATCTTCTACAAATCCTGGAATATCAGTCCAATCTAAACAATCTCCAATACTTGATTGCCACTTAACAAAATCTTGACGATCGGTAGTATACCCTCCTGAAGGACCCGTAATGTTCTGAATAATTGCTGGATCACTTCCATTACAGATACATTGATCTGGTCCAATTTCTCCTGCATCATCATATGGATCAAAGAAGTGGACATCTATCACATTTGAATATACTTTATTGTCTCCACAAGCTTCACAAATTGCACACCTTCTATACCAAGTTGAGCCTGATGTTCCAGCTGGGGGATCATATGTAAGGCCGTTTTCACCAACAAGGTCTGTCCAGTCAATACCTGGACCTGGTTTAATTTGCCATTGATATGATAAATACTCATTAGGGCAGCCTGATGCAGGTACTATGGAGCCAATTATAGCTGGATCTGCTGGTTGGCAAGAAACATGATTTGGCCCAATTTGACCAGCGTCGATATTAGTATCATCACAAATATCTTTCGTTACTTCATTGGAACATATCCAAGTTGGACACCAATGAATTC
>JAHDBF010000136.1:0-5108 GCA_020630525.1 Saprospiraceae bacterium | reverse complement strand
CTGCAACAACCTCCAAATATTTTTATTTGATCTAAATCATAAACAGGTAAAGAAGTGTGTTGTCCACAATAACCTTGGATTCTAATTTCAATTTCTGTTGTTTGGGAAACGGTCAATTCTGGAACTGAGCATAGGTTAAGTGTATGTTTTGTCCAGTCATTAAATTCAACTGCTAATTCTTCGACTTGATGGACAACTTGATTACCAATTAAAACTTGAACCCCCATGTAATTTGTGTTGGTATTTTGAGATACACCTATTTTGGCAAAGAATTCTAGTTTTGAAATTGTTTTGGTCTGACCTAAATTAGGAAAAACATTAAGTTTAAATGTCCAGTAATTTTCTCCTGGTCCTGTATCTAGTTCACAATCATAATTGCCACGTGAACACATGGTTTCATTTGTGCCGTCTGCACCTGGAGATTGGCAAGAATGTGCACCGAAAGTATTTGTTAAAATAGATCCATCAATAGTTCCGCATGGACAATTACTAATAACGTTAGGTGTAAATTCTTCAAAAGAACTATAGGATGGTTGCCCAGCAATACTGGCACAATTTTCCATATCATAAATTAAAAGTTCTTTTTCTTCAAAGCCTGGACAGCAAAAAGAATTTACAGGTGAAATAATGATCTGTGCTGAAAGCGTTGAAAATAACGTTAAACAGCAAAGTCCAAGAGACAGCAAATACAAAAATGCATTCGAAATCGGGGTGATACGATTTGTCATCAGGTCGGTTTTAAATTGAATATTAGGTTAAAAATTGGATTGGGATAAATCAATCGATATTAGATTGGGGTAAATCCAAAATCGAATTATATAAAAACTTATACCAATACACCTACATGACAATATTAATAATGCTTAACACTATAAATAAAATAGATTTGTCCGAAATAAGGATATAAATAGACTTTTTAGGTTGTTTTAATTACATATATTGAAATACATATTATATAATCATTTTATATCATAAACCAGAAAAGAAAAAAATGAGTAAATAATTGAATTCAAATCGGCTATACACCCAATCTAGACTATTTAATAGGGCATCAACTTTTAACCATTTTAGCTGCTATTTTAATTTTACAAACTTAGTAACAAATTGATTTTTACCTATTGTCAATTTTAGCACGTAAGTATTTTGAGCTAAATCACTTGTGTTAATTTCAAAATTTAATTCTTCAGAATTAATATCAGAAGAAAGTTGTATTTTCTTAACCAATTTACCATTGGTCGAATAAATTTCTCCAATAATTTTCGATGAACTACTAGATTTAATATTTAGAAATAAAACATCACTTACGATATTAGGCATTAAGCTAACGCTAAAATTATTTTCAAGATTTTCTCTTTTGATATTGACCACTCTTATTTCAGAATAATTGTAGCTTCCGTTTAAGTCGACCATTTTTAACCGATAATATAGATTTCCAAATTCTTTGGATAATTTATCTTCGAATGAATAATTTGTTGGAATTGAACTATTTCCTTTAGCTGCAATTTCTCCGATGGTGACAAATTCGTTACTATTTAATTTCTTTTCAAGAATAAATTTTTCGGCGTTAATTTCAATTTCTGAAATCCAATTTAGTGTTACAGATCTTTCATCGTAAGATAATGCTGCAGTAAAAGTTGAAAGACCAATTGGAATGGTTGCGTTATATCCTGCATCAAAAGACAAATCTATAGTTCCAGGAGTTACATTAAAACCTTGTGTTCTTCCAGTAATTGAGTTTATATCACTATCCAAATGATCAGGTCCAACATTTTGGACTACTGGACTGTATGATGGTCCTGCAATAAATTCTAATTTATATCTGCCTACGGAAACATTTTCAAATAAGTAATTACCATTTTCGTTAGTCAATCTTGTATCAATAATTTCATCAGTTTCATCATCTAATAAGTTTACAATTACATTTGCCAAAGGCATATCGATTCCCTCGTTATACATATGAGGACTACCACCTGCAATATCTAACCATACTTGATCACCGATGGTTGCCGTTTCTACAAATCCACCATCAACATCATTATTCATTTCACCATTAGCAACTGTGATCATATCAGTTGTATTTGGTCCAAATGCTCCTGAGATATCACTATCAATGGTCGGATCTCCAACATATGGTTCTGTAGGTACTAAACCATTTGTTGGTTCGAATCTTAAAAAATAATTCCCTGATGGAATATTGGTTAATTCAAAAAATCCGGGTCTACCGTCTGCAGGATTATCAACTGATATTGTTGTTGCCATTGGGGTATTAATATTATTTACAGAATGTATATGAATGACAACATCATTGAGTCCAAGTTCTTCTGAATCTTGAATACCATCAGCGTCAGAATCAAACCATACGAAATCTCCCATCGTTGCATCTCCCATAGCATGAAAACCAAAATCCAAGGTCAAATTGGTATTTACATCATTATCGCCATCGTCTATTGGTTCCGATCCTCTACGCAAACTTATTGGAAAAGATAAGACATCACCATTTAAGGAACTTATATAACCATCATTTACATTGTTTAAATTATCATCAGGATCTGTTACGATTCTTCCCGTTGATATACTAAAATTCTCTAAAGCATTTCCTGTATTAAAGTTGGAGTTAGGAATCACAACTATATAATCAAAAGTATCTAGCAGATTAAAACTATAGTAACCTACTGCATCCGAAATTGTTGAACCAATATATAAGTCCGGAATATTATCTCCATTGGTTTCTTGCCACAGATCTATTGCTACATTTGGTATTGGTGCATCCAAGATGGTTAGGGAGCCATCATTATCTACGTCATTAAAAATGACATCACCAAGTGTCAATAAATTGGTTTTATAACCGGCGTCGATATTTACAATTTGTTTATCAAAACCTAGTATTATTTCTTCAGATAAACCAGTTTCAATATTGGCATTACTATCTGCAATATCGCTTTCACTTGGATTAATTGGGTCGAGCGCATTTTGGCTTGTTAATACACAAGATTCATTAATGGAAAGTGGAAAACGAATTGTATAAACCCCAGCTAATAGGTTTTCAAAAACATACAATCCTGTAGAATCTGTTTCTACAGTTTGGATGGTATTGCCATCTTGTAATAGTGCGACAGATACATTTGGAATTCCAAGCTCAAAGGCATCTTGAATTCCATTACAATTTTCATCTTTCCAAACATAATCACCTATGGAACTCTTATTACAATCATCACTATAGGAGAGTATTAAAATTTGATCTCCAAAACAAGGATCGGTGCTTTCTACTATGAATTCACCTTCTTGAGAATAGCTTTGATTATTTGCCGACCAAATATATGTTTCTCCTTGGCAAATTTGAATTTCCAATATATTATTTTCTACTTCATCAACTATCAGATTTAATATTTGATTTGCTTCGCAAATTTCTGTTCCTTCAACAATTACTTGAATGTTTTCTGTATAACTTTCTCCATTAACGGACCATATATATGTTTCCCCTTCACAGATATTAATATTAGTAATAAAATCTTCTGGACTACTGTCTAAGGAAAGAATTAGGACTTGGTTTGGCAAACAAGTTGATCCAGTATTAAATGTATATTCTCCTGCCTCTGAATAAATTTGTCCATCTACAGACCATAAAAAAGAATCTCCTTCACATATAGTTATTTCGGTAATTAAATCTTCTTGTGTCAATATGTTCAATACTAAAACTTGTACTGGATCACAAATACTTAATGGCATAAAAATATATTCTCCTTCCTCATTATATTCGACTCCATTTGCATCCCAAGTGTAGGATTCTCCTTCGCAAATATCAATTTCTAAAGTTATTGTGTCTGGTTTTTCTAATACAGACAAATTTAATATCTGAGTTATAATACATCCATTTTCATCAATGGCATCTTCGCTATAGGTCCCTTGAATAGTATATTCATTATCCAGCCAAATAAATACTTCACCATCACAAATTTCTTCATTTTGCTCAATTGTAATTGGCATACATCTTAACCCAAAATCAATTGTCATATCTCCATTGGCGTCATTGGTTTGATCTTGATCACCTCCTACACCTGACTCCCCTATTGGCTCCAATCCTAAAGATAGATTTATTAACGGAGATAGTATTGGTCCATCAGTAAAACCATCTCCATTTGAATCTGATTGAAAACCATTATCATCATTGTCCACCTGATTATCTATTAAAATTGATTCAGTGGAAGAAAGTGGAAAATTAGAAGGAGGTATGATTTGAATATAATAATCACCTGGATTTAATCCGCTGAAAAAATAATTTCCAGTATTTGTAATTTGAGAATTAATTATACTTTGATTAACATCTAATAAATTTACAGTTATGGATTCTCCATTTATCAAAGATTCATCTACGTCAAATAATCCATTATCATTTATATCTAACCAAATTGACGATCCTATACTCATACAAGATTCTTGCACAAGTACTTGACTAACTTCTAAGGTATTAGCAGAACAATCTTCAACAATCCAATCTCTTCTCCAAAATGCGGCTTGATTATTTGTAGCAGGAAAAAATTCGTCTATAAAGTTAACTTGTAAATTATCATCACAATCATCTTCAAATGATAAATTATCGAAAACAGGTTGTTCTCCGCATTCAACTGATCCATCGGATACTTCTCCAACCAATGTTGGGATATTTAAATCTATGGGTGTTTGAACTTGAGAGACAGATGACGTATTCCCACAATCATCTGACACAACCCAAGTCCGCTCTAATATATCTCCGACACAATTTGATCCAACTACATTTGTCAAAACCTCGATTGTTACTCCACTACATGCGTCACTTATATCTTGCGGTCCATTACTCCAAATTATTTCTGATCCACATTCATAATTAGCGTCAAAAATTACATCTTGAATGATAGGATCTGTATTGTCTTCTAAAAATATTTTGGCATTGCATGTTTCTGAGTTTCCACAATTATCAGTAATAACAAAATTTACTTGCAATCCTTCCTCATCGCATGGCAATGGCAAATTCCCATTATAATCTGTTATTACCGAAAGTTCTTCTTCACAAGAACCGTTTACTGTAATCGAATTCAACCAAGCAGTAATTTCACTTTCGAAAAAATTACTTT
>JAHDBF010000007.1 GCA_020630525.1 Saprospiraceae bacterium | reverse complement strand
AATTATTTAATTACTTTTACTACTGATCAGAATTATATTGTCATGAAGATTATTGGAATATTATCACTATTCTTTCCATTATTATTGCAAAGTCAAGCTGTATTAGAAAACGGAGATTTTGAAAACTGGGAAGTAGAATTAACAACAGTAAATAACGTAGACCTAGAAATTCCCACTGGTTATTGGGCCACCAATCATCAAGTGACAACTTTGGCAACAGACAACCCAATATTCCTTTTTAAAGAAACTAATGACGTAGTATCAGGAAATTTTGCAGCTAAAATTGTCTCTGGCGCATGGGGACAATTGCCGATTGGAGGATTTTTAGGTGTTGGCTCTTTTGAGCTAAATTTTGCAAACCAATTAGAGTCTTATCAACCTGGAGCGCCGTTTACAGATAGACCTAAGCGAATGACAGGATATTTTAAATATTTGCCTATAGAAACTACAAACCCACAAGGTGTTTCTCAGCCGGATTCATGTGATATATATTGTATACTTACTAAGTGGAGGCCTGAAGAAAATAAGGCTGATACCATAGGCAGAGCTATTTTTAATACAGGAGACTTGGTAGAAGAATATACTTATTTGGATTTGCCTTTTGAATACAGTACCAACGAATCTCCTGATACCATGTTTACTGTTTTTACTGCGAGTAAAAATTCCGCTCCACCAGAATTTTTTGTCGGGAATGGCAGTACATTATATGTTGATGATTTTAAATTTGAATACACGAGCAATACTATAGAAAAGGAAAATATTGATGTTTATGCTTATCCGAATCCTACAAAAGATTTGTTGTATTTTTCTGGATTGTCATCTGATTTACCTAGTTTGTCACTTGAGATAATAAACCTCGAAGGAAAAGTTATTGAAGAATATTTTTCAGAAAATATCAAAAGGGGCATCCCAGTTTCAAGCTTAACTGAAGGACAATATTTCTATAAATTAAAGAGTGATGGCTCTATTATAAAAACGGGTAGTTTTCTGAACATTCATTAATCATAAGAATTCTCAGATGCTGGCATCGGAGGCCACTTAACTTTCATTCTCGCGAAAGCGGGAATCTAAATAATAGAATTTCTGTTTTTGACTGTTATGCCAAAATAGAATCAGCGTAATTTCTTTTAGCTTGTTACGAGGATTGTTGATTCCAAGAAATTCTTTTATTTTTTTAATAATATTTGTGTGAATTAGTTATTTTTAATCAAATTAGTATAGCTATGCGGATCAAATTGACTATTGTAACTGTATTTTTTATTAGTACTTTATTTGCTCAAAACAAAATAGAAGTTGGACTTAGCTTAGGATTAAATGTCGGTGTTGTTTACGGACCTAATGAAGATGGAGGCACTGGTTCTCCAGCGATTGGACCGAGTACAGGGATTTCACTAAATAGTGTAATAAATGACAGATGGTCTATGAAGTCTAAAGTCTTATATAGTTTTACTGGTTTAAATTTTCAACAATTTGTCGATCGTGTTGATTACCCAACAGAGATAGAACCATCTCCTGGATTATTTGTAGAAGTACCATTGAGTTATACCGCTGATGTTGATGGAAAGATTAACCTGCATTATATAGAAATACCGATCTCCTTTTTATACAGTTTTAATGAAAAGATAGGATTGCAATTTGGTCCTAGAGTAGCTTTTTTGGCTAAAGGCGTGCTAAAGGGAAATGCAGATGCAACTGTGGGTACAACCGCTAACGGTGAAGGGTTGCCTGTGCCACCAGAATCTTTTGATGAAGGAAATCAATTAAAGTTTTTTGACGCAGGATTAACCATAGGTGGTAATTATAAGTTTTCAGAAAAGATGTCATTAAATGTTGATATAAGTACTGGTTTGACTGCTGTAAATTTCCAAGGAGAGATTCTACCAGATAAATACAAAAATTTGTTTCTAACTACTTCTTTTAATTATAACCTTTTTAGTCTTTAAAAAAGAATGCAAACTATTAAATGGAAATGAAATTGTGGGTAATGATTAAAGGTGGATTGAGATCATAATTCATAAACCCTAACATAGTCTACCAGCATTTTCTTAGGCCAGATTGTTTCATCAACGCCATGTTTTCCTCCCCAATTTCCGCCGACAGCAACATTTAAAATAAAATGAAAATCTTGGTCAAATGGCCAATATGCAGACTCGTTTTTTTCTTTTTTAAACTGGTGATATTTAGTATCATCTATGTACCAAGTAATTTGATCTTCAGTCCATTCTACTGCATAGGTATGAAATTTATTTTCAGCGGCTGACATTTTTATTCCTCCAGATTTTTGTGTTCCTATCATACCATTGAATGCTTCAGTATGAGGCGTTCCAAATATTGAGTCTTTTTCAAAGCCGACATGCTCCATGATGTCTATTTCTCCACTTCTAGGCCAGATACCATATTTGTTTTCGGTAGGTAACATCCATATTGCTGCCCAAGTACCCAATCCGCCTGGTACTTTAGCACGTACTTCCATTCTACCATACTTAAAATCTCCTTTGTTTTTGGATACCAACCTTGCAGAGGTATAATCGCTATTTTTCTTTTTCTTGCGGTGGGCTTCTATGATTAAAACTCCATTTTCAATTCTTGCATTCTCTTTATTAGAATCCGTATAGTATTGCAGCTCGTTGTTTCCCCAGCCGCAACCCATCTCTAGGTTACAAGCGTCTCCTACATCATAGCTCCATTTAGATGAATCGGGAAGACCATCAATGTCAAATTCGTCTGACCATAATAATTGCTTAGGATTAGTAGTAGATTCCTCTTTAGTAGTGTTTAGAAGAGAAAACATACCTAAACCAAGAACCATTAGAAGCAATAAAATTTTGGCTTTCATTTGATTATTTTAAAAGCTTAATATTTTGATTTATAATTTCTTAATAATTAAGCTTTACCTTGATCTAACTTATTTTTCTTTTGCTCCCATTTTTGTTTAGCCAGATCTTGCAAGTCAGAAACTGTATCTGTTTCATCCATGATTTCCCTTCCAAGTAATGTTTCAAATAAGTCTTCCATACTTACCAAACCAACTACATTTCCAAAATCATCTGCTACAACAGACAAATGGTTTTTCTGTCTTGTTAAACGATTGAACAATTCCTTAAGTGTGGTTTTATCACCCACATATTGGATAGCTTGTTTTATGTCTTTTAGTTTAGTTTCATTTTTATCCTCCGCTAGTGTCTGATAAATGTCGTCTTTTAACACCATTCCTACGATATTGTCTTGCTTTTCGCTATAGATCGGAATCCTTGAAAATGCCAACTTACCATGTTGATTATAAAATGCTTCTACCGTCTGTTCTGCGTCTGCCATAACAGCCACTGTCTTTGGAGACATAATTTCTTTAACAGTTTTCTTTTCGAATTCTAGTACGTTTCTTATGATCGTAGATTCATCTTGCTCAATTCCACCACTCTGTTCGATGGCATTTGTCATAGCCATAAAGTCTGTTCTTGTCAGTACACTTTTGTGTTTGTCAGACTTCATACTTTTAGTAATTAACTGGGAAACCCATACAAATGGTGCTAACAAAAACATCAATATTTTAAGGGTCGTCACAGTAAATGGTGCCAAACTTCTCCAGAAATTTGCACCCAATGTCTTTGGAATAATTTCGGACAAAATTAATATTGCTAATGTCATGAATACAGCGATAATTGACTCATAACTCAATGACATAAATCCAAGATCAATGTAGTTAGCGCCAAAAACTTTTCCTGCCGTTGCACCTACACCAATGGCACCAACTGTATGTGCAATTGTATTAAGTGTTAATATTGCAGAAAGCGGACGATCGATGTCCTTTTTAAATGCTTGTAAACTATGACCGATTGATGATCCTTTTTGGACTTCTGTAGTAATGTAAGAAGGAGTAATACTCAACAATACAGCCTCAAGGATTGAACATAAGAATGAGAATCCAATAGACAAAACGAAAAATACAATTAATAATACTACCATGTGCTTTTTATAATGTCCTGCAAATATAGTCTAACTAATACATTAATAAAATTCTATATATACTGCTTTGGGTAAAAGTCTATTATAACTGTTAAATCAATAGTTAATTTTAAGAAAAGTACTTGAATTTCTTATTGATTAATCAATCAGGTATTTATACCATCAATATTTCAATTATAAAAATGTCTATTAGGAATTGTTAATTTTGCGCTCGGAAAAAATTAGATTATGATTTCAGTTAACGATATAGCTGTAGAATTTAGTGGAACTACCTTGTTTAGTAATGTGTCATTTTTTATTAATCCAAATGACAAAATTGCATTAATGGGAAAAAATGGTGCAGGAAAATCCACAATGATGAAAATTATTGCAGGAGCACAAAAAGCAACGCGCGGAAGTGTAAGTACACCTGCTGATGCCGTTATTGCTTATCTTCCACAACATTTACTTACTGAAGATAATTGTACAGTTTTTGAAGAAGCAGCAAAAGCATTTAAGCAAGTATTTGAAATGCGGGATGAAATGGATCGACTCAATCATCAATTAGAAACAATTACTGATTATGAAAGTGACGAATACATGGATATCATCCAAAAAGTAACTGACCTTGGTGAAAAATACTATGCTCTAGAGGAGGTAAATTATGACGCAGAAGTAGAAAAAGCATTAAAAGGTCTTGGGTTCAAACAAGAAGATTTATATCGACAAACCAATGAGTTTAGCGGTGGATGGAGAATGCGCATTGAACTAGCAAAAATATTATTACAAAAGCCAGATTTGATTTTACTTGATGAGCCGACCAATCACATCGACATAGAATCTGTCATCTGGTTAGAAGATTTTTTAGTAAATAAAGCAAATGCAGTGATGGTCATTTCTCATGACAGGACGTTTATTGATAATATTACCAATCGAACCATTGAAGTGACAATGGGTAGAATATATGACTATAAAGCCAATTATTCCCACTATTTACAATTGCGAGCAGAAAGAAGGGAACATCAATTAAAAGCATATAATGAACAACAAAAATTTATTGCAGAAAGCATGCAATTTATAGAAAGATTTAAGGGAACTTATTCTAAATCTAATCAAGTGAATTCCAGAGAACGTATGCTGGAAAAATTAGAAATAATTGAAATTGATGAAGTAGACAACTCAAGATTAAAGTTAAGATTTCCGCCTGTTCCTCGATCTGGAGATTATCCAGTAAAAGTCGTTGATGTATCTAAATCTTATGGTGATCTCACTGTTTTTAAAGATGCAAATATGACTATTTCTAGAGGAGAAAAAGTGTGTTTCGTTGGTAGGAATGGGGAAGGGAAGTCCACTATGATCAAAGCCATATTAAACGAAATAGAAGTGGAAGGCACTTGCCAACTAGGTCATAATGTTGATGTAGGATATTTTGCGCAGAATCAAGCATCTTTATTGGATCCCGAATTGACAGTTTTCCAAACGGTGGATGAAGTTGCCAAAGGTGATGTAAGAACACAGATCAAAAATATCCTTGGTGGATTTATGTTTAGCGGAGAAGATATTGATAAGAAAGTTTCCGTATTGTCCGGTGGTGAAAAAACGAGACTTGCGATGGTAAAACTTTTGTTAGATCCTGTGAATTTGTTGATCTTGGATGAACCTACCAATCATTTAGATCTTAGGTCAAAAGATGTACTTAAGGAAGCTTTAAAAGCTTTTGAAGGAACGATGATTCTTGTATCGCACGATAGAGATTTTCTCCAAGGCTTATCCGAAAAAGTTTTTGAATTTAAAGATCAGCGTGTGATCGAACACTTTGAAACTATTGATGATTTTCTAGAAAGAAACAGATTGGAAAGGATAGCAGATATTAATTTGAATAAATAGCATAGAAACTCAAATTAATACCTGCATATATTTTCTAATTGTGATACTCAGCATTGTGTGCTAAAGCACCTCCGCATGAAGCACAAGTTCCAGCTGATCCTGCACCTCCTGCGCATCCTGCAGAACAAGTGTAATGCCACACACCTTTAGCATTTTGTGGTGGTTCTGGAGCCTTAGTTGTATTTATTGTCGGTTGAGTCGCTGCAGGAGCTGGTTGGTTTGCAGCAGCATTGGCAGCATCAATCCTTTGTTGATCCAAAATTGCATCTGGTCTTTCTGGAGAAGAGCCACATGAAGAAAGCACAAAAGCAATTGATGCAATCATTATAGCTGAACTCAAAACGTGTATTATATTTTTCATATTAAAATTTTAGACCTTTAAATTACAAAAATCTAACAATTCGTATAATCTTTAAACATTAAGTTTATTTGGTATATATAACTTTTGTTTGTTCATATCATTTTTAAAGAGGATAATTAAATCAAAACAAAGTTTTAGAAATCTAATTCTGCCAGTGCTTCTTCAACCATATATGGATACAACTCATCAAAACGCTCTATATATGGTTCGCTCATTCTTTTGCCTTTTTGCACCCAATAAAGTGCCTCCTCAAATAGTTTTTTTGCCTCTTTTTTATTTCCTAATTTCAATAATGCATTTCCCTTGTGAAAAATTGCTTCCGAATAATTTTTGTCAGTCTCTAAGGCAATGTCGTAACATTCAATAGCTTTTTCATATTGGTTTAACTCAAAATAACACCTACCCATATAAAAGTAAAGCATAAAATTTGCTTTGGGATCAAAACCTTGTTTCTCCTCTTCATCAATGACTGTATCAAATGCAGAAATTGCTTCTTTAAATTTGTTTAACCTATAATACGCTTGTCCTTCTTGGAATCCACAAGGTTCTCCCCAGCATACATCATAATCACGTTTTGTCATCTCTTTTAATATCTGGATGTCTCTTAACGTGCCTTCGTAATCTCTATAAAAATAAAGTAAAGTCCATATGCGATATTGTAACGCATCAACACCTCCGTTAGCTAAGTCTGTTTCTACTGATTCGTTGAGCATTTTCATTGCCGTGATGTGTTCTCCTCTCTTTTTATATGAATAAGAGGCAACTTGTCGATGTTCTACCTCATGTGGTCTAACCAATATTGCGCTGTCCATATACCTCCGATACGTTGATGAAGGTTGAATAAAATTATTTGCTATATTATAGTATCTTTCAGCAATAGAATCTAATTCAATTTCAGAATAATTACTAAAATCTAATGATTGTTCCGACTGATTGGATTGACACGAAGTCAAGCCAATTATGAATGCGATGATCTGTAATATTCTTAAGGACATATATCAGTGATTTTGCCGGATTCAGTTTTGAACATTAAGAAACCATGTACATCTTCATTGTATGCGTAATCTGGATGCCAAGGATTAATTTTAGGATATTCATTTAATGTCTTAATCTTATCAAATATATGTTTGACAAATTCTGGTTCATAAGATATTGGTTCAAAAGAACGATCCATTTGCTCTAGTCCAAAATGTCCTAAATGACCATTGCAATTTACGGTATAATGAAAATTTATATATCCATCTTTATTCGTTTTTGGCGCATTAGACTGTACATTTTTCAGAATCCATTGATTTCCTTTTTTGAAAGTCGTATCATCATTAGCATAATATTCTCCTTGGAAACCATCATAACATCTTTTGAAGTTTACAGCTTTGTTGACTACCTCAAGATATTTGTTTTTATTAATTTGTTGTTTTACTAAGCTCAGTTCTTCGGTAAGTCTTACTCTGAAATTTATAAGTTTTATCTCGTTTTCTGAAATAGATTTGACTTGATAAATTGGCAGTAGATTTTTGGGTTTATCTCGATCTTCAATACATAAAAATACTAAGCCTTTGTATTCTTGGATATGAAAATGTTTTGTTTCTTTTTCTAAGTGAATTAATTCATTGATGTAACTATATTCTCTTAATGTAGACAATACATTATTAGAAAAAAGCAATGTGGTTTTTATTGATAAATCTTTATTAGGGTTTGGTTCTGAAATATCAAATTCCCAAATATTGTTCTCTAATGTTTTTGATAGTTTTTCTTTGCTACAATCAGGATAAATTTTAGCTCTATTATATACACTAGCTAATTTGAAATTTGAAATAGTATTGCTTAGGTCTAAAATGGAGAATATATCTTTTCTGTTAAATACGATTTCATACTGTGATTCATTTCCTATTATTGTATCTCCAGATTCAGCACGTATAATGTTTGAATGTAGACTATCAATGACAGTAAGCTTGTTGTCTAGTTTTATCATTTTGTCACCAAGATCTTCTATGAGAAATGGGCAAGGATGAAACTGATCAAAAATGCGATAACCTCCCACGTATATGTTACTATACTTTTCTGGAGGCGTACAGTCAGGAAATACAATAATTGTTATGAACGCAATAAATAAGATACGAATATTCAATAGGTTATTTTTTCTAAAGATATATTTTGAGGTTCAATGATAATAGTATTCGGTTATCATTTGCATTTGATTAACACTTACAAATTATTGTATTAATTTTATCCTGCAGCTCCTTGTGCTTTTTTGATTTTTACAAATATGGCTAATAAGCTTAGCAATACTTCTAGATTTTCTTCATTACTGATTGCCAAACCATAAATGTATTTGAATCCATTTCTTTTTTTTGAAATTTTTGCGATCTCTTCACCAGATTTAAGGATACTAACATCAAAGCCTATGATTTTTTCTTCTCTTATTTCATAGGTGCAGTCATCGCAATGCGCTTCAATGTTTAGTTTAGTAAAATTTTGTTGTTTTCTGATTTGCGCAACTACATTAGCTCCTTGAATGACATCGTAATTATATGAAAAAAAATTAATCTTTTTTATGAGTGTTTCTTCAATACCGCTTGCATTATTGAGATAAAAATCTGATGAAAATAGACCTGCTGACTTTGTCCAGTATTTTAATTTTTTCCTTTCATCTATAAAGTGCATTTGATTTCTAAATCCAACGACTTTTGATTCCATGATTAGCTTAGTAAATTCCATATTGTAAAATTAATCATTCCTAAAAAAGAGTAAGAAGATTCAATCTTGTTTTTGCAATTTACTAAATATTTTCTTTTAGCAATTTTAACGACGCATAGATTAATTGATATCCCTCTGATTGATTTGGGAATTTATTCTCTATTAAACATTCATCGTGATGCAGTAATAGTGTTGTTATTATATTCGCATTAAGTGCTTGTAGAGTTTTTATTAAATGCGCTTGTGCATTTTCTCCTCTCGGTGATTTTGGTGTGTATACTATCGGTAGGATTTTTTTGTTGTTAAAAGCACCGCTGGTTGTCATCCATTCTAAACTGTTTTTAAGTACACTAGGAATGCTGTTTAGATATTCTGGAGTAACAATCACTACAGCAATACAATTTTTTATATTAATATACCATTGATTAATAGATTCATTTTGAAGTACTTTTTCTTGGTCTGGATTAAACATTGGAAGCTTGGATAAGTCAAATTGGATTGTAGATATTTGCATCATTTTATCAATGATTTCTTCTATTTTATTTATTAAATTTTGCGTAGAAGAGTCAGCACGTATAGAACCGTTAATCAGTAAAATTGACTTGTTACTTAATTTGCTATTATTCATAATAATTTATCAACTAACACTTTGATGGATATTTAAATACTCAACGATTGATGCCAAATACTCATTGGAAACCATGATTTTGTAATTCTTATTTAAAATGTATTGCAATACTATTGAAAAATATTTTGATTAATCTTATCTTATTGTTGAAAGTAAGGACAATTTCCAAATCCTTCCTTCAAATTTATAACAACAAAAAAATTAAATCATGAGAAAATCACTTCTTGCGATAGTTACACTATTGCCTATTTTTTTAATTGCACAGTCTAGCGACAATCCCAAAGAAAATAGTAATGGAATAAAAATGGATCGTCTAGAGGAAACAACCACGACATTGCGTGGAGGTGGTGGAATTCCACCTTCAAACATCCCTAATACATTTACTGATGCCACTCATAATGTATTACAATCACCAAACACTTTTCCAGGAATTCAAAGTGTGGTAACTTATCAAGGCTATAGTGACGTAATCGGAGTATATGGACATTCATTTCCTGAAGTTGCCTTTGGAATAGGTGGCAGATTTGATGCAGGGTATATCGGTTTACAAGGTCGAGTTTATCCAGGGTCAGCTGGTGGGACAGGTGCAATCGTGAACAATAATTCTGAAGGAGGAAACTCTACACAAACTGGTTTAGTTGTATCTGTTCAGAATAATACAGGTACTGGAACTCACTATGGTATTAGGACAGATGTAAATGGTGGTCCTGGAAGTGATAGGATTTCTATAGATTCGGAAGGTGGATTGATCCGTCAAAATGGATATCCTATTGAGATTAATCATGAAGCGGGTGATAGCTTGTCAACAGCAATTTATATACGAGATAGTGATGGTGTTTCTGATTATAATGGCATGGTTGTGGACTATGGTGATCCTTTGACTGGTTTTGGCATTTTTGGAATTCCTTTTGCTGGTGGTGGATTTAATGTTGGGACAGCAAATGGTGGACCATTTGCCCCAATATCTGCTTCTGCATTTAATGTTTCTAGTGATGAAAGACTAAAGCACCACATTACTGACTTAACAAGTAATAACAGAGAACATTATATTGATGATTTAAAAAATTTAAGAACTGCTACTTATTTTTATAATAGAGAGGAAGGAAGAGAGGTTCCCCATATTGGTATTATTGCACAAAGTGCACCTGTCGAAATTTTAAATAAAATAAATTCGAAAGCCAATGGTTCTGGTGAAGAAAGATTATCCGTTAATCTTGCTGATTGGTTAGGTCTGGTTACCGTAGGAATGCAACATCTACTTGATGAAAATGAGGCATTAAAAGAAAGAATTGAAAAATTAGAAGCTCAGGTTGATTCAAAAGAATAAGTGAGTGTCAAATTTTTATAGAATGGTCTATTGGCTTTGTAGGTTAAAGAATCTGCAAAGCCAATTTTCTACCAACTACTTCCTCCACCTCCACCAAATCCACCACCTGCAGAACCTCCACCTCCAAAAGAACTTGACCTACTATCTGCCACAGGTGGAACAACAATTTGTTTACTTAAAGTTTTAGATTTAATATCTCTAGAGAATGTATTAAAATTATTATGCTCAGAAACATACCAATCTGGCGTTTTCTGACCTAAAAAAGTAAATCTTTCATTCCATTGTTTTTCTATTCCAAATGCAATGGCGTAGGGTAGTATGTGTTCAAAATAAAGCGGATTTTGCGAAATGATAGAATTTAGTTTTTCGACATTTGGATTTAAAATTGTTTGGTAAAAACTTGTCAAATCTCTGTGTAGTCTCTGTCCTTCGGCCGATCTTTTGGGTTCTACATTTTTAATGATAAGCATTACAATTCCTGATAAGATAAAAAGTATGCCTGCCGCTATTGATTGTATTTTTATGATAAAAACAATTCCGATGGCAATGCATGCTAAAATCAAAAAAATCAAAAGATTGGAATGAAAATACTTAGTCGAATCCTTGTCATAAAGTCGTTCTTCTAATGCTTCTTTTTTTAGTAGCGAATAGGTCTTTGTGTAATGACTATAAAATTCTGAACCAAGTTCATTTAGAAATATCAAATCAGAATCCCTAAACAGACTGTTGAAAAAATATTTTTCATGCGTTGTCGCAGTGGCTGGAAGTTCTTTTAGCTTTTCTAAGTATAAGCTGGTTTCTCCATCTCCATCCATTGATTTTAATTGTATTAACCCCTTAGTTCCCCAATATGGAATTAGAGAAATGATGTCTCTTTTGTTTACTTTAAAATCATAAAATGTCCCTACTTCTGATGGCAATAAATTTTCTGGAGGATAAAACAATTCTTTAGTCGACTTATGATTTTTGTTTCTGCCAAATTTAAAAAATAAAGCAATGAAAGAAAATAAGATACCTAATGGAAGTACTAAATATTTATCAAAGAATGCTATTGGTTTTTTCTTGATTGCTAAGGGAGTTTCACTATTGTAGATATAACCTTTTGGCAATTTAATCCCAACTGTAAGGTGTTTGCCTTTTCCAAGAATGGTTAAAGCGTTTCCCGAAACAACGTTATTTTTAAAGCTGATATTAGCGTAATTTGTTTTATCACCAATATCACCTGTATACACTACTAAATCATCTTCTGAAAGAGTAATGTCTTTTGGGAGTAAAATTTCAAAACTTGCATTTTTTATTTCTGCATTCCAATCTCCACCAATTAGCGTCCAATATATTTCTTCATGGTTTTCAAAATTTAAGATTCCATTATTTGCAACATATTTAATGATGTATTGCTGCTCACCGACGATTTTTTTGTTTTTATCACCAATCTTAATTTCTACTTCTTGAATATTTTTCTTTATCGAGAAATTAAAATTTTCTACAGAAATATCTGTTAATGTAAGTGTTTGAATAAAACCATTCAAATTCCCTTTGATTGGTATTTTTCTGATTATTCCATGTTTTTGTTTGTGAAATCTAAGGCTTATTGTTTCAGTAAAAATTATACTTCCGTCTAGTTGAACATTGGCATTAATATGATACTGATTTATTGTAAAATCACCATTTGCAAAAATGGAGAAACTTGCCACGCAAAAATATAGAGATAGGAAGTATTTCATTGGATTGAACTTTGAGGAATTAATCATATCAAATGAATCAACAGTAAGAATTAAATATTAGTTCGTCAATGCTCTTCCTCGTAGAAAATTTTATAGAATTTTTTTCCATTTTCATCTTTGCCTCTTTTGATTAGATCCCGATTACCATGGATGTAGATATGGAAATTTTTATCTAATTTCAAAATACTTTTAAAAACTTTGGATTGTTTTTTTACTGCCAGTTCAGAAACATCAAAGTTGTCCGCCAACTTAAGATTATTTTCTTGTTGATATTGGTTAGAGAAATTCTGAAATTCTTGCTTAGTATCTTGATTGTCAAAAATGGTTTCGCTAAATTCTTCTTGGTTAAAAGATGCTGATTTTTCAAAATACTTTTTACACTTATTGAGTATTCCTGCTTCTTCAGTTTTATCTAGATCATATACCTGCTTTAGGTGATCAGAGACGAATGCTTTTGTTGCGTCTATTACATCTTTTGTCTTATGAAAATTATCTTCTCTATTGACTAAGTTTAAAAATTTTTCTTTCCAAAATTGTGCAGTTTTTTCTTTGTTGGTATTATCTAATACGCATATTTTATACCCTGACTCTTTTTCAGTATTAAAAATAATACATGCTTTATCTGTCCTGCCAACTAAAAATCCGTCATCAGTAATCAGATTAAAACTGTCAGATGTATCTTCTATTTTTAAAAACTCATCAGTGAGTTCTGCTTTATAAATAACGATGGCTGATAGCATTTCATCTTCGATAAGGACATCTTCTATGTATGAAACTAAAAGATGGCCAGACCGGATTGCCTGATGATCAGAAGAAGTATATAGGTGATGTGCTATCTGCTGAGAGGCATTAAATATCTTGTTTGGCTCCGCGAAGATTTCTTGTGCAATATTATAAATCACGTTTTGAGATTCGTATTGATCTCCAATATTAAAATTAGAAAATATGGGTTGTTTAAAATTTTTGAGGAAATATCTCAGTAGAACTTGCTTAAGCCCTCCGTCGTAGATATCAATCGGCTGCTGAGCAACGACCAATGGTTCTTCGTTTAAAATATTTCCGATTTTATGAATACAAATTTGGTTTATATTGGCTTCTATTGAATTAATCATATTCTTCTGATTATAGTTGCAAATCTAACTTTTTCATTTAATTTAATCCTTTGAATGTTTAAAATGTTATTCTGTAAGCTTTTAATTCGCAAAGGTGTATTGAATATTTATTGATGCTTAGGACTTAACAAATATTTAAAATCTGTGATATGATAAATCTGTGTTGATTGCTTGATTTTTTCTTTTAAGCATATTTAATTTGCCACTGATTTTATAAGCTAAATTTTTTTTGAAATGTATACCAAATTATTATTTACTATTGTTTTTTTTCTCATAGGTACGAGCATATTTTCGCAAAAGAATCAGAAGGTGAAAATTTCGACAGAATACGGTGATATGATTGCAATATTGTATGATGATACTCCGAATCATAGAGACAATTTTATTAAGAATGTAAAAGAAGGTCTGTATAACGAGACGCTTTTTCACAGGGTAATTCCTTCTTTTATGATACAAGGTGGCGATCCAGCATCTGTGAATGCAGCAGTGGACAAAGCATTAGGTTCTGATCGATGTGGACAGATTAATGCAGAAATTAGAAGGCAACATTTTCATAAAAAAGGTGCTATCTCAGCTGCCAGATTACCTGATGGTTCTAATCCAAATCGGATGTCAAGCGCATGTCAGTTTTTTATAGTTGATGGCTATAAATTTTCTGATAAAATGCTTGATGGGATGGAAACTGAAAACTATAAATTTCCTGAAAAGAATCGTGCATTTTACAAAGCATTAGGCGGTTATCCTACATTAGATATGCAGTATACTGTATTTGGCGAAGTCATAGATGGCTTAGAGGTAATAGATATTATTGCCGCTATCCGGACAGGTAAAAATGTCAAAGACAGACCCAATGCTGATGTAAAAATGACGATTAGTTTAATAGATTAGATCATAGGATCTTTAGGCGTTGATAGCTCGATTATATCTTTGTCAAATAGATATAATCCTGATTTTTCATCGCCTATCATTTCTAATTTATCTTTCATCGTTCTTGCCAAAGATTCTTCTTCTATTTGTTCCGCAACGTACCATTGTAAGAAATTATGCGTAGCGTAGTCTTTGTCTTGGAGAGAGATATCTACAAGCTTGTTGATACTTTCTGATACAAAAATTTCGTGTTTTAATAATGCGTCGAATGCATGAGAAATAGAAGGGAAAGTAAGAATTGGTTGTTCTAATGCTGGTACTTTTGCAAATCCACCTCTCTCGTTTATAAAGTGGATTAGTTTTAGCATATGCATCCTTTCTTCGTCACTATGATTATAAAAGAATTGGGTAATGTTGTCAATACCAGGTTGTATCTCTGCCCAAGAAGCCATTGCAAGATATACTTGCGAAGACTGCGCTTCTATCTTTACTTGTTCATTAAGAGCAGCTTGCATTTTTTCTGATAGCATAATTTTTTGTTTTAATATTTTATAGCTTTGGGTATAACAATAATATATAACTATATGTTTTTTATGTTGCGTTGAATTAGATATCTATTTTTTTTATCGATAGTTCTTTAGATAAATACTTAACCATTTTTTTTGTTCTTTTTTTATGGTTGGTTTTTCTGTTCCAATATGATTCTACACCAATAGATCCATGACTTTTCCGAATATGTTCAAGTGCCTTATGTTCATTTTTGGTAAGCGTCTTGCTTTTTTTTCTTATGTACCAAGCTTTCTGAAATTCAATTTTGTTTTCTTTTAATATTTTCTTTAAGAAAATCCAATCTTCTTTTGTGGTTGGGTAATTATAAAAATAAACATTTTTTGCTTTTGATTTTTTAATTGCTTTTTCCCAGATTGGATTTATGATTGCATCTGGAATGACTTCTGCATTGTCGAGCAATGATTTTAGTTCTTTACCAATTTTAGAATCCATCTTACTTAATTTTCTAATATTGTCCCAAATTTCGATTTTAAAAAGTGAGTGTTTTAGTTCTAATTTTTCCACTTTTTGGAAACACATATCCCAAGGGTCACAGTAAATAAGATAGAATTTTTGTTTTGCCATGTATCTAAGTTATGAAAAAAAGTGGGATTTTTTAAGTAAATATTTTAGAGAATTTGAAGTGAATATTCATACTCGTTTTTGAGGTATAAATTGTATAGCTCAAATTCAAGTTTTAGTAATTTTAATGATTCTTTTAAGATGGCTTCTTCTCTTGCATTCAATAAAAATTGAGAGCTATATCCAAATTTGAATTTTTCTTTTTCTGCATTTAGTAAAGTTTTTAGATTGTCAATTGTATTCTGCTGAATATTAATTTGGTTTTTTGTTTGAAGGATATTTTGCTGAATGATTTGATAATGAGTTAATAGTTTTTGAATGGCTTCTGATTCTTTAATTTTGATTTCAGAAGATTCAAGTTTGTTAATTTTGATTTTACCTTTTGTAGTTCTATTTAATATTGGATATTTGAAATCAGCACCAATATTGTAATTTTCGAGGGAGTAATTAATTCCCTCTGGCCCAAAGCTTTGTGTGATTGCCCTCAGTTTGACATCTAGCTTTGGCTTTAAATTTTCTTTAAGTAACTTTTGTTTGATGGCTAAGCCTTCAAGTTTGTTGTTTAAAAAAACAACATCTAAATGGTTAGTAAGGATTAGTTCGTTAATTTCAATTGGTTGGGATAATGCTAAAATATTTTCAACAACACTTAATTCTGGTTTGATGTTAAATGGAATTTTTTTTGAAGAGCTTGGCGGCCATAAAATTAGTTTTATTAATTCTGCGTATTTATTGTTTTTTTGCTGTGCTTTGCTTTTTTCGAGTTCAGTAGATTGAATATTTATGTATGCTTCTAACGTATCTATAGCTGGAGCATTTTTATTTGCGAAGAGTAATTTTGTATTCTCAAATCGTTCCATTTTAATGGACATGACTTCCTCAATTTGTACAACTTCTTTTTCACTATATATCCATTGAATATACAATTGCTTAGCTGTATACAGCAATTCATTTTTTAACTGAATTTGTTGCAAGTCATTATTGCTGCGCTCAATATTTGCAGATGCCTCATTATACCTTATTTTGTTATATATCAATCCTTGTAATAATGGCACATTTATCCCACCATACATTAGACCTTGGCTCGGTAAAATGCCTTCATTATTGAGAAATTGTCCTTGATTCCTATCATAACCTATCTCAAAATATGCTCCTAATTTTGTAGGAACTTTTAGTGAAGCATTAAGTTTTTGGTAATAATTTTTTTCATCAAAATTTTTTTGTTCGTACGATGAGAATATAAGCGGATCCAGAAATCCTTTTGCTTGCTGTTGGATGGCTTCGGATGCTAAATCTAGATTTTCTATTCGTGCAAATGTTGGATGGGTTTCCAAAATTGTTTTTATAAATTCCTCATAACTTAATGTAACTTTTGTTTGACCAAAAGTTTGCAATGAAAAGCATAAAAGCAATGGATAGCTAATAATTTTGAAAATTATTTTCATTGTTAGAATTTGGGTTAAGTTAAGTTTTCTAGAGTTTTATTATGAGGAATTGGCTTTTCTTCGCTATTGACATTTACAAAGACAATATTATCAATGGAAATAATTGTTTTCTTAGTGAATATATTTCTTACTTCACATTTAAAAGTAATAGATGTCCTTCCGATTTTTAGGAAAGCCAAACCTATCTCAATTACGTCACCTTGTTTTGCAGAACTAACAAAATCAATTTCCGAGATATATTTTGTTACTACAGATTGAGTATCTAGTTTTGTCATAGCATAAATGCCAGCTTCTTCATCTATCCATTTAAGTAAGGCTCCGCCAAAAAGTGAATTTCTTGCATTAAGATCACCGGGTTTGATTAATTTTCTAGTGTAAAATTTCATTATTTAAATTTTCGAATTGGTGCTTTTGTTTTTATTGAATTTTCAGTTTCATTGGTATAAAAATCTGGTGGGAATCCATTTAACTGTCTCCAAATCTCATAATATATTGATACTTCGTTTAACAGTAATAGACCGTTAACTCCACCACCAATCTTAACTAAATCGGGCCATGCTTCTTTTTCTGGATCTTCAATCACCATAATTCTGTACATGCCTTCTTTTATTGCGCTAATATCATTATCAATAGCAAATATAATTCCTTCATAGGTGCCAAGAGAGTTTTCTGGCCATCCACTAAAAACAATTGCAGGCCATCCATCAAACTGTAATCGTACTTTTTGACCTTTTTTTATTAGAGGTACGTCATAGGGTCTTATATACAGTTCGACTGCTTTTGTGTAAGTTTTAGGAACGATATTTAAAATGCTTTCTCCAGCTTTAATAAATTCGCCTATTCCTTGTTTTAAAGCAATGGTGATTGTTCCATCAATTGGTGACGTAATTGCGTATGCGTCTGCTCGGACTTTATATTTGTTTAAATTTGATTCTAATTTATTTATTTCACTATTTGCATTATACTTCATAGAGAGTGTTGACATTTTTTCAGCATTGATTTTGGCAAGTTTTTGGTCATAGTCATTTATAATCATATTTTTATTAATAATTAAGCCTTCAATTACATTCAGTCTATTTTCAATTTTATTTTTTATTTCGTTTACATAAGCGGCTGCTTCTCTATAACTCAATGTATTCGCTTCTAATTCTACTAAGGATTTAATTCCTTTTTGATAGAGTTCCATAACCCTTTGCTCTTGACTTTTTGTGTTTGCAAGTTTAGTATTTGCAGCTTCTAAGTTAATACTGTCTGTTTGTAGTTTGATTTTTTCTTGCGCTAACTTGATTTGATTTTGCTCCAAGTCGATAGTTTTGTTTTTTAAAGTTGCATTGTACTGGTCTGTTAAAAGTTCAGATTTTTCATTATAGGCATCAGCGGAGTATTGTTTTTCATTTATCTGATTTTTGGTTAATGGGATAATATTAGGATCTAAATATTCATCTTTTGATTCTTTGATGATTAATAGCGTATCACCTTTGTTTACCATATCCCCTTCGGTAATTCTCCAATCAATTATTTTTCCATCAATTAGCGATTGGATGGTTTGTGGTCTTTCTTTTGCATTTAATGTTGTTACAATTCCTTTCGATCTTATATTCTGTGTCCAAGGAAGAAACATAACTAGAAACCCAATTAAGATTAGGACAGAAAGCAATCTCACAAGCCCATTGGATATCGATTTTTCCTCAAGTTTTTTAAAGACAGAATATTTACTCCTATCTATTTTTTTGTCAATCGAATTATTGCTAATGTTTAACATGATTAGTTGTTTATGTTGTGGCTTGTAATAATGCCGTTTTCTAGATTTATATAATTTGGAATATATTGAGACCAAATATTGTCAACAGAAGAAACGATGATTTTCCATGGCTTTTCTTTAGAGGTTAACTTAGCAATTATTTCTTTTTTTTCTTCTGGTAAAACATGATCTAAAGGATCTTCAAGGATTAGCAATTTTGGATTTGTAACTATTGCTCGAGCAAGCAGAATTCTGTTTTTTATATTTCTTGGTATCCTCTGTCCCTCTGGATCTAATATTGTTTTTAACCCAAGTGGGATAGTGGATATAAAAGCATTAAGACCTGTTATTGATATTGCTTGCATAATGTCCTTTGAAGTAATTCCTTTTCGTTCCATATGTATGTTTTCTAATATACTCCCTTGGAAAATTTCATTATTGCTCAGTGAAAATCCTATAAATTTTCGTAGCTGTTTTTTGTTTAATGATTTAAGTGGTAGACCACGGTATTGGATTACTCCTGAAGTAGGTTCGATAATTCCAGAAAGTAAATACAGTAGGGTGGACTTGCCAGAATTTGATGGGCCAGTAATTGCTACAGAATTATTTGCAGGAATGGTAATGTTTAATTCAGAAAGCGTTTCCTTACTTGCATCTGGATAGGTAAAACTTACTTTGTCTAGCGTAATAGGAAATTCTATAGCATTGTCATCAATCATCAATCCATCATCATTATTGTCTAATTCCATGTCAGCGACATATCCTATTTTTTCTAATGCCGTTAGGACATCATAAATACTATCTAATGATTTTATCAATTTTTCTACTGAAGCAATAATTAATATTATAATTATTTCTGCGGCGACAAACTGTCCAATATTCATCTCTTGATTGAATACTAAAATGCTTCCAGTAATTAAGAGCCCAGCAGCAATAACCATTTTAAATCCGATCAAGTACAGTGACTGATTTATTAAGACATTGAAATGAGACTCTCTTGCATTTAAATAATTGTCAACATGAAAATTACTTTTGTTTAAATTTAAGTCTGAATCACTGATAAGTTTAAAAGAAATTTTAGACCTAGCAATTTCTTCTAGCCAAAATGCTATTTTGTATTTGAATTTAGATTCTGATAGACTAGTTTTTAGACCTTTAGGACCTGTGATAACTATAATAATATAAATTAGTGCGATCAGTACAAAGCTGAAAATAATGAAGAACGAGTGATACAAACTTAACACAATCAACCCCACAAATATTTGAAATAATGCCAACGAAAAATCAATCAATATTTTGGGTAATCCCTTTTGAATTGTCATAGTATCAAAAAACCTATTGGCTAATTCTGGCGCATAATAATTGCGGAGTTGACTGTGTTTTATCTCGGGAATACGGTAGGCAAACTCGAAAGAAGCTTTGCTAAATACTTTTTGCGCAATATTCTCCACTATCCGTAATTGTAAAAGCTGCAAAATTCCAGCAAGTACAATTCCACCAATTACAAAAGCTACCAAGATAATCCAAGATGTTGTGATCTCTCCTCCTTGGATTAAATTAATTATTGCTTGTATTCCTATTGGTAGAGAAAGGTTTACGAGACCATTAAAAAAGGCATAGATGTAAACTTGGTAAATTTCCTTTTTTTCAATTTTAAGTAATTTCTTGAGTCTTTCAAGTGGGCTTATCATATTCTGATTTGAATTGTTGAGTGACTAAAAATATTTTAGCGTTTAGTTACTAGATTATTTATTTTTTAATCACATGGAATTGATGTCTTTTGTGCTATTATTTTGATATTTCCGTTCTTGTCTTTTTTGTAGCTTATTGTATAATCTATGACCAATTCTGACGCATCATTTGTTAGGTAGCATTTGCCCATTGCAATTGCAATATTTCCATCTCCATTGATAATGCCACTATTTTCCCATCGTGTATTTTTCCAGTGTTCTAAAGCAAAACCGGTATCACTCGGAAATGTTGGATTCCCTCCAATTAAATAAGAAATAGCACCCTCTTCTGTAAGTCTAAATGGTTTTTCTAATCCAGCTGCTGGACGATACAATACTTTTCCCATATCATAACCATAAAATTTTTGTACATGGTTTTGCGCCGCTGATTTATAATCTCCTTTATTTTTGTAGGCATTCCCAATCCCAGAAAGACTGACAGACCAAGCTTTCTGTATTGATATTATTTCTGCTTCTGAAATCGTTGGTTCTACTTGATTTGATCGTGGATTATTATTGCAGGAAATTACTGTTGTAATTGTAATAAATACTGTGGCTAAGAGTATGTAGGTAATATTAAATAGTTTCATAAGTATATTTTTAGTTGTTTAGAATTATTACGTTTTTGCTTAGTTTATGAAGCAAATTGATTGTTATTATTAAGTGAATTTATAAAGCTGAAAAAATCATAATTGGCATATATACCAAAGTTGCTACAGATATATCCTTTATTTCCGTCTATACATTCGATTGCAAAAATCATTGAAGAATCAGAAGGATTTGAATTGCCTTCATATCTTTCTTCCCAAATAATAGTTATCTCTTTTGCTTCATATGCTTTGTTTGTATTCCAATCGATTAACTTATTGTCAAAATATCTAAATTGAGTATTAAATCCTTGGGTCTCTGCTTTTTGTATGCCGTTGATTAAACTGTCTGAAGTAATTAATATCATGCGTTAATTATTTTATTTGTTTTTAATTTTCTTTTTCTTAATTGTCGTTCTATGATATTAGAGAGCTTTGACATTAATTTCATAGGCGTATCGCTTTTTTCCTTTACAATAATATCATATCCAGGAACTCCAATTCTTGCAACTGCTTGAAATATTTTGAAATTATTCCCTTCTGAAGAAATATGAATATCAGAATATATCATTTCTGAAAACTTCTCTTGGATTAAGCGCAATTTCCATTTAATAAACCTGATGTTTGAATTTGGTATATCCGCTTGATTTCTGATTGTGAATTGCATAACAAATAGTTTAATGTTAATAAATATTTCAATAAATGTTAGTATTACTTACTTTATACTAGGGTAACATTAATTTTTGAAAAAGGTTTTACTATTTTGTATGTTTGTTATATAATTTGAAAATAAACGTAATTATGGCCATAGAATTGAAATTTACATTACCAGTAGGATTATATGTAAAAGAGCCACAAGAAACAAAATTTGGGAAGAGACTACTTGAGTCAGCAATCGAATTGATTTATGAATTGGGTTTTGAGTCATTCACATTTAAAAAACTAGCACTGAGGTTAAACTCATCGGAAGTATCAATTTATCGATACTTTGAGAATAAACACTTTTTGCTTTTGTATTTAAATAGTTGGTATTGGGAATGGATGCATTACTTAATAAGTCAAGCGACAAATAATCTTTCGGATTCAAAACTCAAGCTTGAACGGGCAATTCACTGTATTCTATTTGCATCAAAAGAATCTAAGCTCATTGAATATGTAAATGAAAATAAGTTGCATAATATTGTATTAAATGAAGGTGCTAAGACATATCACATTCAACAAGTTGATAAAGAAAATCAATTGGGATTATATTTGCCTTATAAAAATTTAAATGAGAAAATTTCCAATATAATTAATGAGTATAATCCAAAATTTGCTTATCCTAAAACCTTATGTTCAACCATCTTAGATATGGCAAATAATCAAATATTCTATGTAGATCATCTTCCAAAACTTACAGATATTAAGAAAAAGAATAAGTATAAAGAGTTGGAAAAGGTAATGAAAGATTTCGTATTTTCTATTCTTCAGTAAATGGGAGAAGTTTGTTAGCGCTATAGAGTTCTATCCCGACTTTATCAAATTGTTCTTTAATTGATTTCAAAACATCACATTTCAGGTTAAATGCATCTTCGTACGAGGATACATATACATAGGCATTTAGTTGTATCCCATGCTCTGATAATTCGACAACTTTTACAGTAACTGGAGGAATATTATTTTCTTTTTCAATAGGACTTCTTTCGTCAATAAAAAGAGGATGGTTAGAGATGCTCGTACTTATTATGTGTATTGCATCGTCGATATTTGCATTAAGTGCTAGATTAAAAATAATCTGTCTCTTAATATGCGCATCTATAATCGTTGAGTTGATTATCATCTGGTCACTGATGTGATTGTTTGGTACTATGACTCTTTGGTATTGATAATCTTTGATAATTGTATGGATCAGTTTTATTTGTTCTACTTTTCCTTTTCTACCGTCTACTTCAATGATGTCACCAATTCTAAATGGCCTAAATATTAAGATAAATAATCCACCGATGATATTGGAAAATGCTTTTTGACTTGCAAAACCAATAATTGCTGCGATAACTCCTGCTCCTGCAAATAGCGCATTCCCTAAAGAATTGAAATATGGAATTTTTTGGAATACCCAAAATATTCCTATAGAGTATAAAACAAAAGGAATTGCGTTTTTTAAAAATAGAAAATTGGTAGGATCAGCAAACAACTTTTTACTATTGTTTGAAATGATTATTGTGATAATTTTTCTGGTCAAAAAACTAAGAATGGTAACTACTAAAAATGTAGATACAATTAACCACACATATTCTATCATGTTTTCCATATCCCAATTTAGGAATTATTCTATAATGCAAAAGAGGCTAGATCATTCAAAATAATCTAACCTCTTTATTATCGTTTTTTATATTAATTACAGTCTAGCTCTTACTTCAACTCTCCTGTTTTTTGCTTTCCCTTCTTCAGATGCATTTTCTGCTTTTGGGCTTGTTTCTCCGACTGCTTTATAGAATAATCTATTTTTATCTAAGCCTTTTTTAAGTAATGCTTCGTATACTCTTTTGGCTCTTCTTTCAGATAACCCTTGATTGTATGCGTCAGAGTTTCTATTGTCTGTATGACCAATGATGTCAAACTTTGCTTCAGGATATTGGTCAGCGAATGCTACTATCTCATTTATTCTGTAGACATACAAATCTTTTATCTCAGACTTGTTGGTGTCAAAATATATGTCATCTATGCTAAATCCATTAATGATTTCTGCTCTAGATCGGGTTTTTTGAGCAGGACAACCATTGTTTTGTTTAGAGCCTGATACCGTTGGACATTTATCTAGGTTGTCAGCAACTCCATCACCATCGGTGTCAGGACAACCACCAAGTGTACCTGCAATCTCTGGACATGGATCACTTAAATCATTATAGCCATCTCCGTCAGAATCAGGACATCCGTTCATTGATCCAGGTGTATCTGGACAATTGTCTACATCATCAGCGTAACCATCTCCATCAGAATCTTTTATTGGACAGCCATTATTATCTGTAGTGCCTACATCAGCAGGACATTCATCTTTGTTGTCAGGGATACCATCACCGTCAGTGTCTGGACAACCTTGGTAAGTTTGCTCACCTGGAACTTCAGGACAGTCGTCGTCTGGGTCGATGATACCATCACCATCGGTATCTGGACATCCATTGTATTGAGCAATTCCTGCCAAATTTGGACAGCTATCTTCGGAATCCATAATGCCATCTTCATCAGAATCTGGACACCCTTGGAACATTTCTTTTCCTGGGATTTGTGGACATTGATCTTTAGAATCACAAACACCATCAGCGTCCATATCTTTACATTTACCAAGTCTAACTCCTAGATTTAAGCCAAAAAACTGGTAGGCGTCATTGTCTTCTGGATCTGCAGATTCAGAAATTCCATCAAGGTAATCTGTAAGTGGAATCCTCGCACTTCCCTCTAGGCTTAAATATACTTTTTCTGAAATATCAAACTTGACACCAATTCCAAGTGGAATTTGAAAATTTGTTTTGGTAGTGTTTTCAATATCAGCTTGCACACTAGGCTTGTTGTTGTCACCATTCCATTGTACATCTGGATCTGTAAATGATAATCCAAATCCACCAAAAACATATGGAGAAATGATCCTTTTGAAAGTTTTGTTTGTGCTTGTTGCAACAGCATTTTTAATTTCACTTTCAGTATCTCTTTCTCTCCATCTTTTATGCCCTAGTATATCATATTCACCTACTAAAGAAAGTTCATAAATAGGAGAATCAAAAGAATAATTTCTTTTATCGTGACCTGGTAAGTCTAAATTAATGTCTTCTCCACTGATTGAAGAAGCAAATCCATTTAATCTTATGCCTATATTTTGATTGACATTGTATTTGAGGTTTATTCCATAGGCGAGTGAAGCATTTTGTGTAATCATAGCTCCATGACGACCCCAGGAATGTACATCTCCACCATGTTCTGCATATCCTAAAAATAGTCCAAAATCTACTTTGTTTTGAGCAGGTAATATCAAAGGAATTAACAAAAATGCGTAAAACACTAGTTGCTTTAATTTCATATCATTCTAAGTTTGTGATAAAGGTAGTTTTTTCCCTTTTAAAATGTAAACTAATTGACAGATTTAGCTCCTTCCACTTCTGTTAATAAAATTATTAGAAGCTTGTTGAGTACCCATCAGTACTATATCTTGTATCGTAATGTGTTTTGGCTGTGTAGCAATATAATGTATGGATTTTGCTACATCTTTGGCAGTTAAAGGATAAAAATCTTCATAAATTTTAGCTTTGTTTTTATCTCCATCAAACCGCACACGGGCAAATTCAGTTTCTTCTACATGTCCTGGAGATATTTGACTTACGCGCACATTGTGTTTAAATAAGTCTAATCGCATGGAAGCAGTAAGCGCATTTACAGCATGTTTTGAAGCACAATAGACATTTCCATTGGGATATACTTCATGTCCAGCAGAAGAACAAACATTAATAATATGTCCTTCTTTTCGTTCTACCATAAAGGGACTTATCAGTCTTGTTACGTATAGTAATCCCATCACATTCGTATTCATCATTGCTTCCCAATGCTCAGTTTCTCCTGCGAATATAGGATCTTTTCCTTTTGCCAATCCAGCATTATTTACAAGGATATCAATCTGATTTTGCATCTTCCCTAATGAAGAAATGGCTTTTTTTACCGATTTTTTATTCCGGACATCAAAGCATAAAATTTTAATATTGATACCATACTTGACTTGAAACTTAATTTTTATAGATTCTAGTCGGACCTTTCTTCTTCCGCAAATGATAAGATCATATCCTTTTTTTGCAAAAACCTTTGTTGTTGCATATCCGATGCCTGCAGTTGCACCTGTTATAAGAACGAGTTTATTTGTTTTTGGCTTCCTCACTAGATTGAATTAATGTGTTAACTAAATCAAAAAATTCTGTATCGAAGGTTTTGAATTCTTCGGTTGCAGGACCATAAAAGCCAGTATGGATTTTTTGAATGGTGTTTTGTTTATCGACAAATAGCAATGTCGGATATGATATTACCTTATCTATGAATGGGAGTTTTTCTCCGGCTTCCTTCTTATTAGCATATCCTCCATAGAGCATTGTCCACGGTATACCCATATGTGTTTTGTATCTGCTGATTGCTTCTAAGCACTTAGTTTCGTCTTTGTATCTTTCGAAAGCAATACTTATTATTTCTACTTTGTCTTTTGGTAATTTTTTGTAAGCTTCTTTTAAAAATTCTGCTTCATCTCTACAGTTTGGGCACCATGTTCCCATGATGTTGACCAATTTTACTTTTCCATTATTCGATTTATTATTCAGAGAATATGGATTTCCTTTTTCATCAATAAATGTAAAATCTATTGATTCAGTTGTCATTGCTTTTGATAGAAAATATGGATTTTCTAAAGTATCATTACTGGTTGCTTTTCTTGCTTTCCAATCTGAAGTATAATGTTTTCCGCTTCTAAATTTTCCTACCAATTCATTGTCACCAGTCATTTTACCAGTAAATAAGAATGCATGAGAACCATCAAAACAGCTCAGGTAAAATTTTTCTCCATCAACGATTCCTTCTAAAAATCTGTAATCACCGGTCTCTGTTTTAAATGTGCCTTCTAATTTATTTCCCTTTTGTTTTAATTCGGCGATAGCTGGATATGCATCGTCTGTATTGTACTCAAATGTTGTCATCCATGATCCATCAACATTAACTGGTTTTTCGTTTTTCGTTTTAGGAAAACGATCTAACTGACCATGGTATGCGATAAACGGAATGCTGTATTTTTCTTTATAATTTACATGCCATCTACCTTCAAGAAAGTTCTCTTCAAAGATGGCATCTATGTATGTGTCGTACGCTGGAAAATCAATAATAACGGTATCCTTAGCCGTTGCACGATCTAAACCATATTTAATGTTACTCGAAGTAATTATTTCATCACCATTAATAATATCTATAACAAAGCTGTCTTGATTTATATAGCGTACATTCATATTGAATGGCAATTCTTCGTAGTCTTTGCGACTTTCGAATTCTTTGATTTCTACAGCAGAAAGATTTGAAGGTACATTTTCTAATGGAAGCTTTAATACCGCTCTCCATGGACCGGGCGCTAATTTGTTAAATTTATTATCGACTTGAATGCATGAAGCCAAGAGTATCAGCGACAAGATAGATATACAGATTTTGATTCTCATAATTTTGATCTAACTGGATCGCTCACCTACAAAGTGGTCGTCCTTATATTTGAAAAGAACGTTAAAGGTAGTAAGGCTTCCATAAATTCTCGTAATATATTGTTGCAGATTTACTTTATCTTCATCAGTCAATTTCTTACTGGAATTGATGCGTTGTTCCATGACTCGTAATCGATCTCTGACCATTACAATTTTGTGGAAAAACGTTTCGATAGGAATTTCTTTGTCTTTTAATGAAGGGTCATTGGGTTTGAGGATCATCATTCCATTGGTCCACTTATCGCCCAGATCAATTTTTTGACTGACATCTGACCAATTTTCTAAAATCTTCATTAAAGATTTTTCAGCTTCATTAAAGGTAACAGATTCTGAGAAAGGAATGGCTTCTATTACATCCCAGCTTTTATACTCTTTGCCAACATGTTTAATGCCGTATTGTATAAAACATACTTTATATGCTGCTACGTCGACTTCTAAGATTACGCCATCTCCATGGATAGGGTGGTTTACTCTTGAACCTACGCCTAAGACTTGATTTTCTTCCATTAGATTTTTACAAATTTTTTGACAAAATATTGCCCATTCATTCTTACTTGAAGCATGTAATTTCCAGTTTTCAATTCAGAAACTGGAATTTGACCATGCTTGATTTGTGAATTGGCTGCTTCAAAGATAAAACTTCCATTCATAGAATAAATCGAAATATGTTCTATATCGTCAAAATTTGTAGTTATTAGTGATAATTTTTCTTTTACTGGATTCGGATAGATATCAAATGAGATGGGTTGCGGATCATTTTCTTCAGTATTTACTAAGTTAGATATTTTAAAATCCCAAATTCCTCGCCCAAAAGTGCCAAAACGCGCCACTTCATTCAATCCATCTTGAATCACTTCAACACTCCAATAAGTTTGATTAGGCGCATTGCCTTGCAATAATGAATACCAGGTATCTGTCTCTTTTACATAAATATATGGTCCTGCTTCTGTAGCTGCAAATAGTAGTGATTCATCCTCATTGGCTGCAATCTCAAATACTGTTGTTTTTGGTAATTCATTTACTAATGAGTTGAATAATGTTCCTCCATCTACAGATTTATATATTGCATCTGTATCATAACCTGATCCCGCAAAATATACTACGTCTTTATTGATTTTTGACGGATAGATACATGATCCATACAAATATTGTAAATCAGCTTGAGGACCAACCAATGACATGCTTTCCCAAGATGTGCCAGCATTCATTGATCTATAAAATCTTCCATTTGTTGTTGCAACATACCATACGTCATTGTCAAAATGATTGATTGCTATTGCACTTATTTCTCCTCCAGAAACACCAAAATTAAAATCGAATTGCTGGGTTGTAAATTGATTGGAATTATTTGCAGTAATTTTGATTAGAAATGAGCCTGAACCGCCATTGACATTTCCTCCTGCCACTAAGACTGCTTTTTGGTTTGGGATAGGGTATACTGGTGGAATCCAAACACTTTCTTGTCCAGAGTTTATTTGTAAAGCTGTTGTTGGTTCAACACTTTGTTTCATTGGATCATCATAATACGTTATCCAGCCTCCAGGATAAGAAACCCAAAGTTCATTTCCATTATTAGTAAAACTTAAGTGACCATAATCTCCACCGTAAAGTTGCATAAAGCTAAGGTCTTCTTGGTATTTATTTTCTGCACGTTGTAACCCTTGATCTTGTGATCCTGCAAAAATCCATTTTGGGTCTGAGGGAAGAGAAACAACATCGTAATATTGGGTAATATTTAGACCTCTTTCTGTGATGTTTTTTACGGTTTCTCCTGAATTATAACTGATATAAATACCTCCATGCGTACTTATAAGCATGAAATTTTCATTATTTATATCGGTGAATTCATCAATATCCATGATGTCAGCATGCAAGTTGGATGTCGGATTATTAAAGTATTCGTAATCGTAGTTTATTGGAGTAAATTCCAATCCTCCATTGATAGATTTATGGCAGTTTATTCCTCCCATAAATACATTATTAAAATTATTTCTTGAAACGTAAAATCCTGCAGCCATTGGAAAATCTGAAAATGATTCTAGGCTTTGCCATGCTGCACCCAAATTTGTTGACCGATATAATGTTGCAAAATTATTAAACTTGCTATCATCCCATCGATACAATAAGGGCGTCCCATTTACACTAGGTCCTAAAAATATGTTTGCAGTAGATGAAAACAGATCAATATTCGAGTTTTCTCCAACTTTAACTAGTGAACTAGATGAGTCATTCCACCAATAAATATTTGCTTTGTTTTGTGACGGTTGATGTATGATATATACTTCTTTATGATCCGAAGAAACATTCATCGACAATTGATCAAAAACAGAGGTTGGATATGAAAAGACAGCAGAAAAGTCTAAGCCTAAATTGGTAGATCTTTTTAATTGGATGTCATCGTCAAAAAGATTTTTTGAAAGAACAAAAATCTCATTATTTTCTAAAAATATGACATCTTTAATTTCACTATAAGAAACACCAAAACCACTAGGTTTATTCCAATTTATACCTTCGTCATCGCTATACAATAACCGTCCATCTTTTTCAACAAAAATCCTAGTAAAGTTTGCAAAATCAATAATCTCTAATACTGTTTTTTCAAATCTAAGTTTGTCATTGACCAATTGCCATTGTGTTCCATCTCTACTTCCTTTCCATATTGAACCACCGTCTGATAAGGCATAAATTTTATCTTGACGTTTACTATATGCAGTTTTTCTGACGCTTCCTGCTTGATTATTACTGCCTTTTTCCGTCCAATAACCTCTAATTATTCCTCCAGCTACTGATATTTGTCCACCTCTAAAATCTGTATTTTGATTATTTTGGAATTGCTTCCATTGGTTCTTTTGTTCGACTTTTCGCCAATCTGTGGATGCCTTTGAATTGTGTAAAAGCTCAAACCATGCATCTTTTTTGGACTTTAATTTTGAATCTTTTAATTTCTTTTCGAGTAAAGTCCCATTTGTTGGTCTAGGATTAAATTTTTGGTATGTAGAGGGTGAATTTGATTTAATATTAGCAGTTACTTTGGGATATAGCAAAGCCGTTGCAATAATTGCAAATGTTAATAATGCGATATTTTTAACTTCAAATAAGTTGTTCATTTTGTCATTCTTATATAACCTCTTTTAGGTTATCATCCCAATTTTTTGGTTTAGGTTCCGATAATTTGCCCACTGATTTTCCTACAACCAATGCAACTGTTGCATCGCCAGTTACATTTATGACGGTCCGACACATGTCAAGGGGTCTATCCACCGCAAAAATTAACGCTAAACCTATCATTAATGTCTCCTTCGGAACACCTAAAGACTCCAAAACTACAACCAACATTACCATTCCTGCTCCAGGTACTGCTGCCGAACCTATTGATGCCAAGGTCGCGGTCATTATGATTGTAAGTTGATCACTGAAGTCCAGTTGAAAAGATAACGCCTGAGTGATAAAAATCGCTGCCACCGCTTGATATAAACTTGTGCCATCCATATTAATTGTAGCTCCAACAGGACACACAAAACTGGTTACTTCTTTCTCAACACCCAAATGTTCTTCTACTCTTTCCATTGTTACTGGAAGGGTTGCTGCACTCGAACTCGTAGAAAATGCCAACAGTTGTGCTGGTGAAATGGCTTTTAAAAATTTTGATGGAGAGTATCCTACATAAAATTTTACTACACTTAAGTATATGCAGACCATACAAAATAAACCAATAAGAACTGATAATGCATAATACATTAATGCAATAAATAAATCTGGATTGGTCGTTTCCACTACTAGAGATGCCAGAAGTGAAAAAACTGCAATAGGCGCCATAAGCATGATAAGATCTACCATTTTTAAAATAACATCATTGAGACCATCAAAAAAGTCTTTTACTGGTTTTGCTTGTTTAGGATCTATGAGTAATAATGAGATACCAAAGAATATCACAAAAAAGATTACTTGTAGCATATTTCCATTGGAAGATGCTGCACCAAATATATTGTCAGGAACCATATCTACAATAAACTTTAGTGGCCCACTTGATTTTTGGGCAGCTGCGGAATCCAATTTTTTGTTAGCATCACCAGCATAGGCTTTAGATAATGAGTCTAGTGTTTCTTGAGAAATACTTTGACCTGGATCGATAATATTCACAACAATCAATCCTATACTAACTGCAATTACCGTGGTTAAGATATAAATTCCAATCGTTCGACCGCCTATTGTTGAAAATTTGGAGATGTCTTTTAAATCTGAAATTCCTTTAATTAGACTTGCAATGATCAAAGGAATCGCAATCAATTTTAATAAATTAATGAATATAGTACCAATAGGTTTAATCCAGTCAGTTACAAATATTGCTCCCAATGGAACATCATTATCAGTCTTAATATTAGACATTATGATTCCGAAAAGCACTCCAAGTGTCATTCCGATAAGTATTTTCCAGTGTAAAGCTAATTTCATTATTTACAGTTGATTTATTAAGAATTGATTCTTACGCTGGTACTTAATGACAGCGTCTTGTATCGATAAAAATAACAAGAATAAATACAGTATAAAGCTAAACGCATTATTTAAGTAATTTTTAATGGGAAACCCTAGTTTTTAGGCACTATTGATCTATGTTTTTTCTAAATCTGTAATGAAATCTTCTTGTAATATCTGTGTTAGCACATTTAGAAAAGCATCTGCATTTTCTTTAGAAAAAACCATTGGGGGTTTTATTTTTATTACATTTTGGTCTTTCCCATCAGTTCCAGTTAAGATATTGAAATCTTTAAATCTATTGCTTATATATTTTGTTTGTTTAGGAAGTGGGTTTTTAGATTTATCCACAAATTCAATCCCCAAAAACAATCCTTTACCTCTGATATCGCCAATAATTGGATAATTGTTTTGTATTTCTTTAAGTTTGAATTTTAAATAATTTCCAACCTCAAGTGCATTCTTTTGCAATTGTTGTTTTTCAATAATATTCATCACTTCTAATCCTATCGCACATGAAACAGGATTGCCTCCAAATGTATTAAAATACTCCATCCCATTATTGAATGCATTGGCTATTTCTTCGGTGCATATCACTGCTGCTAGTGGATGTCCATTTCCAAATGGTTTACCAACAGTTACAATATCTGGGATGACATCTTGAGTCTGAAATCCCCAGTAATGACTGCCGACTCTTCCAAACCCAACTTGAACTTCATCAGCAATACAGATTCCTCCTGCTTTTCTTATTTTTTTATACGCTTTTTTTAAATACCCTTTCGGTAATTCTATCTGACCGCCACAACTTATTATACTTTCACAAAAGAATCCTGCAATGTTTCTTCCTGCGTTTTTTATATCGTTGATAATATGATCAAAATGCGATACATAATTTGTTGCGGTATCGTTTCCTTGGTATAATCCTCTGTAGGAATCTGGCAAAGGAACGATGTGTGTATATGTTGGTTTTCCTGAACCACCTTTGCTATCAAATTTGTAAGAGCTTATGTCAATACATCCATTGGTGTTGCCATGGTATCCTATTTCGATTGCAATAAAATCTTTTTGATTTGTAAAGCATTTTGCCATCCTAATGGCTAACTCATTTGCTTCACTTCCAGAATTTACAAAATGGACAACTGAGAGTTCTTTCGGAAAGGTGTTTAGTAATTTTTCTGAAAGTTTTATTATGTTTTTGTGTAAGTATCTAGTGTTTGTATTTAAGAGAGCCATTTGTTTTTGTCCAGCGGATACAACCATTGGGTGCTCGTGACCTACATGCGCTACGTTATTTACAGTGTCAAGATATTTTTGACCATTAATATCGATTAATGAAGCCCCTTCTCCGCGAATGATTTCTAAAGGTTTTTTATAAGACAGAGATAGGCTTTTTCCTAAATTCTTTTTTCTTGCGAATAGTAAATCTTTAGTAGATGGGTATGCATAATTGTCGTCTATTTTCTGATTGAATATGATTAATGGATCGGGACAAATTTGTTTCCAAACTTCAAGCTCACTAGGTAGACACACTCCAGGAAAGTTGTTTTTAAATCCTAGCATATCCAAAATAATTTGGAAATGTAAGTGCGGAATCCAGTTGCCATTTACAGACTGATTACCAATCTGTGCAATCGTTTCTCCAGCGCTAATTTTATTACCAACTTTATGCATTGAAAGCGTTTCAATGGACAAATGTCCATATAAAGTATAAAACGGTTTTCCCGTATCTGTCTGATGCAATAATATTAAGGTTGGACCATAATCTTTATTATAATCATTATTGAAAATTGAGAACACTATTCCTTCTTTTATGGCTTTAATTTCAGTCCTTTCAGGCAGCCAAAAATCTATACCTAAATGTATTGTCCTATGTTCAAAACCACTATTTTTTGGAATTTTATACGCATCTGTTGTGTACAGTGGTCTGCATTCTAAGTACCCACCAGAAAGTATTTTATCTGGAAAATCTTTTTGAAGTTGCTCTATTTTGAATTTAAATGTAGCAAAATCCTCGTATTCATTTTTTGCTCCTAACCAGGTACTTTCTACCGATAAGTCTATATGTTTTAATTCATCTTTTTTGATGTTCGGAAATAATTCTGAAAGGGAATATTTATATGATTGTAGTTCATTCAATGTTTCTTTATATGTGTTACTAATATTGAATCCACAAGCTTTTTTAAATGAATAGGTAGCAAATTTTGCATTGACTTTAGACCAATTGTGCAGTAATTTTATTGCTGGTTTTTCACTGATAAGAAGGTATTCGTTTTCTGGTTCTTTGACCTTGTTAATTGCTGATTTTGTAAGTGAAATGATTAAACGTATACCAACTAAGTTATATAAATGATTTAGTTCTGTTTCGTTTAATTTAAAGCTAGAATGATATCCTTTTAATACCTGAATGGCAGTATCGAGCGGATCTATTTTTTCCATTGTAGCATAAGCGATAGTGATTGCTAAATCATTAATGGTTTGTGTAAAAACTGCATCTCCATAATCGATAATTGCACTTACTTTGGGGTCAATTAATTTACTTTCAACGAGAATATTGTAATCATTTACATCATTGTGAACTACAGATTTTCTTAGGGTGTTATAAGTTTGTTTATTATTTTCAAATTCACTGAGAAAGTCATTAAATATGTTAAGCGACTCTCCTTCAAATAGATTAAAATGTGCTTTGGTCCATAATGCATTTGCTAAATCCCATTCAAGAATACGAGTGCTAAAACTATGTTTAAAATCCATTAAAGAATGAGTTATTTTTCCAGCCTCCATTCCAAGACTATAAAGAAGATTATTGTTTTTGGGATTTACATTTTTCCAAATTCTACCTTCAATCCAATTAAGTAATCGGACAAATCTCTTATTACTTTCTTTGTCAGTAATTTCAGTTATTGGATCGCCATTTAAGTTATGTATTAATTGAGGAAAAGAATTAAGTTGATTTTTTTGAACAAGATGTTTTAGTAAAAATGCTTGAAAATCCAATGCTTCACGTGCAGTGTCAGGTCTACTAATTTTTAAAATGTAAGATGCACTTTTAGTGATAATCTTATAATTGTAATCTACTTCACCAGGAAGAAACTTGATAGCACCTTCAATTCCAAAATGAACTTTTAAAATTGCTTTTATTTCTTGATCAGTAAACGTTGAATTTTGATTTGGCATGTAGAGATAATTCTTATTTGAAAGATAGAATTATCTGAATAAATATCAGACTAAATTGTAAAAATTGTAAGAATTAACTTTTACCTAAAGTTTGATAGCTCGAGTCATTTCATGTTTTCTTCCAGGACCAGTTAGTTTGTCAAGGGAATAACCAAGTGATTTAAGCATTCTTTTAAACTTTCCTTGGGCACAATAGGTCACTAAACAACCTCCATTATTAAGCGCATTGTATAATTTTTGATGGATTTTCTTTTCCCACAATATTGCTTGACAAGATGGGGCAAATGCATCGAAATAAATTACATCATATTTTTGATCAAATTGAATAAGCTCAATATCAGATTCTATCTTCAGAAATTTAAAATTTTCAGATAATGTAACTTCTTCATTCCAGTTACATTTATGCAATTCATAAAATGGTTCACTTTGATATTCTCCAATTTCTTTTACGAAGTTTAATTTTTTGACATCATCTTTTAATAATGGAAATTTTTCTATCGTATGGTAAATGACTTTAGCCTCATGTTTGTTTGCAGAGAGCAAACTTAGATATGCATTTAATCCAGTTCCGAACCCCATTTCAAAAATATGAATGGGATTAATGTTATTTCTGTATTGATAGTATAAGCCAGAAGAAATAAAAACATGGATAGATTCCTCTATGGCACCATGTATTGAATGGTAGGTGGCATCAAAGAAATTAGATTTTACTGTATGAGAACCATCTTTTGTTGTGATGAATTCTTTTATAAACATCCTTAAATTTGAGATGCTAAATTGGCAATATCAATGCCTAAGTGTGAATTCTCATAAGTACATTCTTGATCTTTAATCACTAAGATTTGTGGAGATTCATGGACAACTTCAAAAGCGTCAGCTACATAATTAGATACCTCTCTATAAGAAAGTAAATCCAAATAATAGAAATCAAAAGAATCATTTATCTCTAAATCTTCAAGCCTACTTTTAGCGATAGCACTGATAGAGCATGTTGTACTATGCTTAAATATTACCACAGACTTCTCATTTGAGATTTTTGACTTTATATCATCAACTTGTACTATTGATGATAGGGAATTCCATTGTGAATTCATCTATTTAATATTTATGCTAATTTTTGGTGCTTTAAAATCAGATGGACATCCTGTTCCTTTCTTGGCACATGATGCAAGTGTAGCAACAATTAATAATGCTGCGAATGTCTTTGCTAATTTGTTTATGATTGATGTTTTCATAGTATAAATTTTCTCTATAACTTTTCAGATTGCAAAATTAGTATTTTAATTGTTGAAATACTTAAAATATATTGGATTTTATAACCTAAATTTATATAAATCATATATAAATAAGCTTTAATAAGATATATTTGACTTATGAGTAGAATTCACTTGATTGCTATTGGTGGAGCAATTATGCATAATCTTGCATTAGCATTACACGAAAAAGGAAATATCGTATCAGGATCAGATGATATTATCTATGATCCTTCTAAAAGTAGATTAGCAAAAGCTGGAATATTGCCTGAAAGTTTAGGGTGGTATCCAGAAAAAATATCTAGTGATATCGATTTCATTATTTTAGGAATGCACGCTAAAGCTGATAATCCTGAACTTTTAGAAGCACAAAAAATTGACGTAAAAATTTACTCCTTTCCTGAATTTATCGCCTCAATAGCGAAAGACAAAAAGAGAATTGTCGTGGCTGGTAGTCATGGAAAAACAACAACCTGTTCTATGATTATGCATGTACTTAAGGCATGTCAACTTGAGTTTGATTATTTGGTTGGTGCACAGTTGAAAGGATTTAATCTGATGGTAAAATTAAGCGATGCTCCTATTATGGTTATCGAAGGAGATGAATACCTTTCTAGCACAATTGATCGAAGGCCAAAATTTTTACATTATAATCCTGATTTGGCAATTATTACTGGAGTCAGCTGGGATCATATTAATGTATTTCCGACTTTGGATAGTTACCACAAGCAGTTTGGAGAATTTATGCAAACCCTACATTCAACCAGTCGATGTTATGTTGACAAAACTGATGCTGCGCTAATTCACTTGTCAGAAATCTCTGATGTAAAAGGAGAAATTATTGAATATGATGCTTTTGAAATTGAAGAAGATCAAATTTCTTTTGAGAATAATAAATTTGAAGTTTCAATTTTTGGAGCACATAATATGAAGAATCTAAAAGCAGCTTATCACGTTTGTAGCGATTTAGGAATTGATAAAAAAGTGTTTTTTGAAAAAATTAAATCTTTTGAGGGAGCGGCAAAACGACAGCAACTATTGCATGAATATGAGAATACTTTAGTGTATTGGGATTTTGCACACGCACCATCTAAGGTTGCTGCTACAGTTCAAGCTTTCAGACAAAAATTTTCATTCAAAAAACTACATGTTATTTTAGAATTGCATACCTACAGTAGTCTCAATAAATCATTTTTGCCCATGTATAGAGACAGCTTGGAGGAGGTAGATTCAGCTTTGGTGTTTTTTAATCCAAAGAATTTAGAAATTAAAGGAATGCCAGCACTTGATGATAATTTCATAAAGGAATCTTTTAATTTTAAAGAACTGAAATTGGCAAAAACTCCAGAAGATTTGAAAAAATATTTAGAAGAGCTAATCCATAACAATGATGGTGTTTTCCTTTTTATGTCCTCAGGACAATTAGGAGGTTTAAATATTAAAGAAATGTTTAGTAATTGATCTTTAAAAAGTAATTACATTTGCCACACAAATAACAGATTATGTCCAGAATAATAACATTAAGACAAGCATTAGGAGAAGCAATGTCGGAAGAAATGAGAAGAGATGAAAATGTTTTCCTTATGGGAGAAGAAGTTGCAGAGTATAATGGTGCTTATAAGGTAAGTAAAGGAATGCTTGATGAGTTTGGACCTAAAAGAGTTATTGATACTCCAATTGCAGAATTGGGTTTCGCAGGAATTGGTGTTGGTGCAGCGATGAATGGACTTAGACCTATTGTAGAATTTATGACTTGGAATTTTGCTGTCTTAGCATTTGATCAAATTGTAAATAACGCAGCAAAAACATTGTCGCAAAGTGGCGGACAGTTTAGCTGCCCAATTGTTTTTAGGGGACCTTCTGGTGCAGCTGGACAATTGGCGCAACAACATAGTCAAACTTTTGAATCTTGGCTGGCAAATTGCCCAGGGTTGAAAGTTATTTCTTGTGTAGACCCTAAAGATTCTAAAGGATTATTGAAATCTGCAATTAGAGATGAAGATCCAGTTTGTGTTATGGAATCTGAAATGTTATATGGACTTAAAGGTGAAGTCCCAGAAGAAGAGTATTTGGTGCCTATTGGTAAAGCAGCTATAAGGAAAGAGGGATCTGATGTTACTATCGTTTCTTACAACAAAATGATGGAGGTATGTAAAAATGCGGTTGCCGAACTAGAAAAAGAAAACATTTCTGCGGAATTAATAGATTTAAGAACCATTAGGCCCTTAGATATTGACACCATAGTAAATTCTATCAAGAAAACCAATAGGATAGTTGTTGTAGATGAATCTTGGCCATTTGCTGGAGTTTCCTCCGAAATTACTTACCAAGTGCAGAAGTATGCCTTTGATTATTTAGATGCGCCTGTTACACGAGTAAATGCAGCCGACACTTCATTATCTTATTCCTCAGTCTATGTTGACGAATATATGCCAAACCCATCCAAGGTTATAAAAGCAGTAAAAGAAGTGGTTTACATGTAAAAGTTTTAGGTATTAATTCGTTGAATATAAACATTTATGTGTTTATACTATTAGGTGTAATGCATTGTTAATCAGGCGCTTGTATGTTGCGATTTTATATTAGTTAATTTTATATATGATTAACGTCTATTCGAGTCTTTTATATCAAAAGTATTTGTTAAATTTGTTATTGGATTAAGTCAATATTAAATCCTAAAACTAATAAACCTATATAGAATGACACGTAGATTGTTACTAATTAGCGTTGCAATTTTCATTGGAACGCAATGTTACTCGCAGACAAATCAGAATTCAACTTTTCCCAAAGTTGTAAAATCAACAAAATCATACAATCAAAAAGCAAAATTAATTGGCAAGCCTAAAGCGATTCCTGCTTCGCAGATTCGAATTAATTCAGTGATAGCCAAACCAAAAGCTACCCTAAGAAAATCGAAAATTAAAAAGAATAACTAACCAACTGAGAAATTTTAGAATAATGAAGAATTTATTTTACGTCTTATTTTTTGCTTTAATTCCTTTTGTATCTAAAGCTACTTTGATACAACCTCCAGCAACAATGTCGGAATTTGTTTCTATGACAGAACATATTGTTTATGGAACAGTAGAAGGACATATGGGAGGAGACCAATTCATAAATAATTTTAAAGTACTAGATGTTATAAAAGGTGACTTAAATATTGGAGAAAATATTAGATTAAAAGAATATAGCAGTAAGTCTGGAAACTTGTTTGATATCGTTTATGGAGATGTTAACTTCGAGATAGGAGCTAGATATGTCTTATTCCTTTTTCAAGACAATGATGGATTTTATAAACCTAATCTTTATGCTCTTTCAGTATACAAAGGTTTATCATTAAATGGTCAAGAAATATATGGACATACCAACGATTTACTTGGGTTGTGTTTTAGTGATAGTTTAAACCCAGACTTTACGCAAGCATATGAATTAAGCGATTTTTTAGTTACACTTAAAGGTGAAGTTGCACAATTTAATTCTTGGAATCCAGAAAACGCAGGCGCAACAAATTCATTTGAAAAAGAAAAAGAAAAACATAGTCATTCAGCTAATAGGGCACCTTGTCCGAATACACCGCCTGCTCATTGTACAACATTGATCGGAGATCCTGCAAATCTAAGCACTACTGCTTGTGATTTTGTTACTAATGGAGATGGTAGTATAAATTCTGGTGCCTCAAGCCCTGCTAGTTATGCGAGCAACACCTGGACAGTATGTGTGGCTGGTATGGATGCTAATAATGATGGAGATCTAGAAGATGTAGGTGATACTGGTGGAGATCCTAGCACAACTGGAGAAATAGCTGACCTAATGGCAGCAGTGAGTACCATGAATACAATGCCTGGTGTCAATATAAGCTTTACAGGTATTACAACATGTGCCAATAATTGTCCATCAGGAGGAGCTGCCGGAGATGCATCCAGTTGCAGTGGCGCCGATCCGAATAAAATGTGGGTATTTTTTGACGATCCATGTGATCAAATTGCAGACCTCTCTGGTTGCGCTGGAGTATTAGGCGTAGGAGGACATTTTGCATCAAGTAGCTGTCATACAGATGATTGTGGAAACATGTGGCTAAATGCGTCAAATCCTTATTTTATAATGAATAATGGTTCAGGTTGTGAAAGTAATTATGGATACACAGCTGTGTTGATTCACGAAATGTTACACTCTATAGGAATTGGACATATTGGAACTGGAATGGATTGTTCAGCTTTGATGAATCCTATCCTTTGTAATGCAAATGAAGGAAATAATGCTCCAGATTTTGGTATTACCTCTTTGGATAATGAATGCACTGATTGGATGTACAATATAAGCTCTACATCAACTTGTGCCATTTCTAATGTTGCAGTAGCTAATGCAATGTGTACAGGAGGTAATTTGACATTCGAAGTGACTTTTGATGTTGTAGATGGTTCTGGTACTTATGATATTGAAGTTGATGGAGTAAATGTATTTACAGGGACAGCAGCAACTGCAGGTACGGGAGAAAGCATTACAGTTACTATTCCTTCGCCATTTGTTGGTGGTACGGTAACAGTAACGGTAAGAGACGATGCAACTTTTTCTTGTGCAGGAGATGCAGTAAATGTAGTATTGCCTAATTGTCTATGCGCAAGCACATGTGCAGATGTGGCAACTAATGATTGTGGAAATGTTCAGTTTCCTGATTTAAACACTTATCCTGGAAACACCACTAATATGACTGTGGATGGAGGTGATGGGTCTGGTTGTCAAAATTTTAATGCATTGGGCGGTCTACCAATCGATGGTGGTCAGAGTTATACTTTCTGTACAGAATTTACAGCAACTGAGTTTACACATTTATTTTTCCCAGTACCAATTTCAAATGCTGGATCATGTTCTGCAACTGAGACCATTGCAATTTTTGATAATACATGTACTGATATTACTGCAACTTCGGGAGTAACTCAACCTGATGGAATTTTTGTTGGTTTTGCCTCAGGATTAGCGATTGGCGATACTTATACTGTTTGTAATACTTTAGATTATTCTATGCCAATCATGGTAAATGATAACGGTACGCCAGATACTGGAGACGATTTTACAGAGGCTTGTATTCCAAATGCGGGTGACGTACTATTAGAGTATTGTATGGATATTGTTGCATTTATTCCTTCTTGTAATGTTCCAGATGCAGCAATTGCAGAAACCACGTTGTGTTCAGGTGCACCATTTACAGTTCAATTAGGAGTAAATGGTCTATGTGATAATACGGTGAACCCAACTGTTCCAAACTTTTGGGTAATTTATGATACTGATCCATCTACAATACCAACATTAGCTGAGTTACAAGATGCTATTTTTGGAAATTCAGGAGGTACTTTAGATCCAGGAGATATTTCTTTCTTTGGTGAAGAATCAGCAGGGTGTGATGGAACAGCATTGACAGATTTACTTGGTTTTAATAATACCACTTGTGATCCTTTGGAAATAGGCATTTATTTATTGGAAGGCGACTTAGGTGCTAATTCAGCAAATCCAAATTGTTTTACATTTATTGATAATATTACTTGGTTGCCTGAAGTTCAAACACCAACTTTTGATTTAGGAACATGTTCTTATACTTTTACTGGTGTTTGTCCTAATGATATAATTACAATTTCTGGCGGAAGTACAGATCCTACTCCAGGCAATATAGTAACTTATACTCCTTTGGAAGGAGATGCAGCAGTAACTATTTCTATTGATGTAACAAATAATACCTTAGATGGTGGTGGTGTCGCTTGCCCTTCTAGTCAATTTACTTTTGATATTTCTGCTTTTGAGCAAGCAACAATTGTTTGCCCTCAAGGTCCATTCTGCGATGATGATAATGCAAATTATGCAGTAACGGGAACACCAACTCCAACTATTGGAGAATTTGCAACTGGTTCAATAACGGTAAATTTAACTGGTTATGATTTTGGCGGTAATTGTGGCGATCAAATTGTTGTATTTGATGCAACTGGAGCTGTTGCAGGTGTATATGACCTAACAAATTTTGACAATAGCATGCCTATGTTTTCTGATATATTGTTATCAACTGGGATTGACCCTGTTGGAACATATACTGTTGGGTCTACAGCAAATACATCGCAAATTAATGTAGCTTTTTTCAGTGGGTGCGCTATTGGAATGCAAGGATTGACTTGCGGAGGTGGTTCTGGAGGAACTATTGATGGTAGTTATACAGTAGATGATTCAGCTGCAAATAATTTTGGTCCATTTACTCCAGTAGGAGATGGAATGTGTGCAGGTGGTGGAGTAACAACTTTAGAAGATTTTTTCATTACTATTGCTGTCGAAAATATAACAACAGTATCAACCAATGGTGTTTTTGCTGGTTTAGGAACAAATGTGGATGATATGGCAGATCCCGGAGGACCGGACCTAAATGGAGATTCTCCTTCAAATAATGACGGAACTCCAGATTCAGTTCCAGATTGGGGAGATGGGGTTACTGATTTTAACCCGGCAACAGCGGGCGCAGGCGAACATGAAATAACGTATACTTATACAGATGACATAGGATGTGTATCTACAGCTTCTTGTTTTGTAGATGTTTATGCTTATCCTACATTAGTCGCTGGAACACCAACTTGTAATTTAGATGGCACTTACAATGTTGATATTACTGTAGGTGGAGTTAGCACTGGTTGGAATGAAGTATTGGACGGAACAACCGCAGGTACAGATGGAGTAGTTGATGGTACTGCAACATCTTTTTCTATTTCTGCCACTGCAGGTACACCAAGCGTTGCAACGGTAAATGCAGATGGTTCAATAAGTATTACAAACATAACAGCTGATACAGATATAATGGTTACTATTTCAGGGAGTTCAGGATGTGATGTTACAGTACCTGTTGTAGCACCAAGTTGCGTGACTTGTCCTGATCTAACAGTTTCACCTGCACCTGCAATAATTATTTCTTCTGAGAGTAGTTGTGAAGCAGATAATACTACTTTGAGCGGAGGTGTTATTGCTGCACCTACAGATGTTTGTCCAATTGGTTCAACTTTATTGTATTCAACAGATGGAGGATTAAATTATAGTACTAGTTTGCCTGTTTATGATCAATCAACAGCAATAACAGTCACAACTATTTGTGAATGTGATATAGATCAAAATGAAGTCAGTGCGACAACAATTGTATCAACGGTTCCTGGAATTTGTCCGACTTGTGACGCATCGTTACCAAGTTTAACTGCGCCTGCGGCTGTGGTATCTAGTGAAAGTAGTTGTGAGGCAGATAACATGACTTTGAGTGGTGGAGTAATATCTATTCCTGCAACAGCATGTCCTTCAGGTTCTACGATTATGTATTCAGTGGATGGTGGAACAACATATACGTCAACATTACCAATTTATGATCAAATGACAGCAATTACTGTTATGACTATATGTGAATGTGATATTGATGAAAATGTAATAAGTTTGACCAACACGGTTACAACAGTACCTGGTATATGTCCAACAATCTGTGATGCAATAGCTCCTGTGATTTCAAACGATGGGGGAGATTGTCCAGATGATAATGATGGTAGTGGAGATAATACGCCATTTACATTTACTGAAGATGGTAGTGATAATACTGTCTCACCTTACATTACAGAATACATTGCATTAGATGGCCCGAATGGAAATATATTAGGAGTTTTCGCCACTTTAAGTGACGCCGCAGATGCTGCAAATATTGAAGCTATGACAAACGGAGATGCATGTATACAAGCAATCAATCATAATGTAGATGAATTTATGGTTATTTCAGGAGAGCTTACAGGTTGTGTTCTTGCATCACTACCCCAAGGTTCATTGATGGCCTTATGGGGATTAATTCAAGTAGCAGCTCCAGGTACTTCGGCAACTATCGCTGATATAGAAGGATTTATAAATTTTGGAAATGGTGGCATTAGTGACTTAACTGCTTTAGGAGGTTCAGATATGTGTGCAATTTCTCCATTCTGTTATGCATTGAGTAATGTAGATTGTATTACTTTAGAGTCTTGTATTGTTGAAACCATAACAATTTCGGATCCTTGTATTTGTAACAACGATTCAGCAACAAATGATCCACACACATTTGACGAAACTGTTACAGTTAGTGGACCAGCAGGAGCTACTTGGACTGTGGTTTCTTCTTCAGGTACAAATGGAGCAGGAGCAGGTGCTACATTGTCAGAAACTTCATCAGGAGTTTATGAAATAACGTTCTCGCATAATGATGGAGTAGGTTACCTTATGGAAGTTTCTGACGGTACAAATACTTTATTTGCTAGTAACGTTTGTCAATATCCTAATGCTAGTTTCACAGTAGATGCAAGTTATTGCATGGCAGATGATACTGATTATGATTTAACAACTTTAGTGATGGAAAATTCTGTTCCTTTGCAAGCTGGTACTGTAATCATGGTAATGGTTGATGGTGTGGCAACAACAATGTTTAATCCGAATACATTAGGAATTGGGAGCTATCCTATCATGGCGCAATATGATGGGTCTGGTACTGGTGGAGATGGTACAGCTGCTGGAAATGCAACAGATGCCTATTCTGGAGATACCAATAATGGACAAGCAGTAATGCCTGTACCTTCAAGTTGTATAGATCAGATTGTTGGAACATTAAATGTCATTGATTGCACTCAATGTAATGCAGATCATGGGACTATAAGCATAAAAGCCGTGCCTTCTGGTAACTAGAAATTATACAAATTAAAGTTATTTATGTCCCACTGGATAACATAATAAAAATTGATAAATCGAGGGAAAACGCAGGCATAGCAAATAGCTATGGTGAGTATTTTTAACGATGAGTTAGTGATTTTTATAAGTTT
>JAHDBF010000006.1 GCA_020630525.1 Saprospiraceae bacterium | reverse complement strand
AGATATAAACCAAATGTCCTATGACAAAGAGGCTGTTATTGATTAGTGTAGCAGCCTCTTTTTTTGTAAAAATCTTACAGTGCTACCATACATAGGGAATCATCTTCCAACTATTATTGTAATAATTTTTCCAAGCTTTATTTTGGTTATATTTCTTTTTCCATTGTTTTTCTAACAAGGGGATTCCGCTGACCTTAAGAAGTAATAAGGTAATCCATAAAGGACTTATTATTGCTATAAAATACGCATTGAGAAATACGCTTGTACCCATAATAAAAATACCAAACCAAAATAAAATTTCACCTAGATAATTGGGATGTCTAATTATTGACCATAAGCCAGTTTGCATAAATTTTGAAGGATGCTGTTTCTTAAATTTGAATTTTTGATAATCCGCTACTGTTTCTATAATTAATCCAATAGAGGCTACTACAATTCCGAAAATCGCAAAAGCATCCATAGGCTTATCGTCAATACTATATAAGGTCAAAAAACAGATGCTTATAACTCCAATCGACAAACCCTGCAAAAACCAAAATCCTAAAAATCCTTTTAGACTTCCACGAAAAGAATCAAATCTATCATCTTTACCGATCAACTTAATCCGACTCATCAAATAATAACCTAGGCGAATTGCCCAAGCAGTAATAAGCATCAGAATTGCAATGTCGACTTGGTCCTTGGATGAAAAAGAAAATCCGACAATTGATATGATAAGAAAACTCATTGCATAACTGATATCTGTGATTTTATCTGTCTGCAATAAATATGCAACAAGCCCTAAAGCGAGATTTAATCCAATAGAAAAAATAAAGCTGTATATAATAATGGTAACCATAAAGTTAGAACCGATTAAATAACTTTTGGTTCAATGAAGTATAATTCAAATTCTACTTTCCATAAATAATTTCCTTTACCAATGCCTTAGTTAATGTTCTACCATTTGCCTTGATTCTAATATCCGTAAAAGCATAGGTAAAATTACAACCTGTTTTCCAGTTGGTACAACCGTATGCAGTGTTGCCTTTGATGATATTTCCTTTTTTACATTTAGGACAAATTAGCGTATTTGAGTTTGTAGATTTTGGAACTTCCTGTGTTGTTCGTTTTGGTTCAAATACCAATGCATAGTTATCGTCAAATCTAATAAGCCCTTCTGCTTTTTGGTTTTGATAAGAAAATCCTTTTAGGTTAACGGTACAACCTTTATTGATTAGCCTTTTGATTTGATTGTCAGAGATTTTCTTTTTTAAGAATGTAAATGGAATTCTTAGTTCGCAACCCGTTTTCCAATTGCTACATCCATATGCGGCTTTACCTTTTATGATACGCCCATTTTTACACTTCGGGCATCCATTATTTTCATCAGTTTTACTTTTAGATGAATGTGCTTTCTTGGTTACAGTATTTGATTTAGTTGTTGTATTTTTTGTTTTTGGATATGCGTTTTTCTTTTTGTTATACTTTGATTTTTTTGATGCATATCGGTCTGGTATTGCCGAGAGATCAATTTTAGAAGGCGCATTTGATGACTTGACTTCATTAACAATTGTTTGCGTCATCTGTTTCATTTCTTTGATGAACACTGCTGGGTTATATTCTCCAGATTCTATTTGTCTAATTTTCTTTTCCCATGCCCCAGTCAGTTCGACAGACTTTAGCAATGGGTTACTTATTGTATCAATAAGTTGAATTCCTAAGTCAGAAGCCAACACCAGTTTTTTAGAACGGTAGGCGTATGTTCTTTTAAATAAAGTCTCGATGATGCTTGCACGTGTAGAAGGTCGACCGATTCCATTTTCTTTCATGAGATCCCGTAGCTCTTCTTTTTCTACCGTTTTTCCTGCGGTTTCCATTGCTCTCAGTAGTGTTGCTTCTGTATAGTATTGAGGTGGTTTGGTTTGTTTTTCTATGAGCTTAGGATTGTGCGGACCTGATTCTCCTTCTGTAAATGCAGGCAAAATTTTGACATTATCTCTGTCATTATCTTGTTTGTTGCTCTTTTGTTTTGGATATAATACTCTCCATCCTTCGGACAATATTTCTTTTCCTTTTGTTGTAAACTTTAATGCGTTTATTTCTGCATTAACAGTGGTGTTTGCTACTTCACATTCAGGATAAAAATTTGCTAAAAACCTCCTTACTATAGCGTCATACACTTTGTAAAAATCACCAGATAAATTTCCATTAACTCCAGTAGGGATTATCGCATGGTGGTCCGTTACTTTTTTGTCATTAAATACGCGCTTAGATTTTTTTATGGGTTTACTAAGCAATAATCTAGTATGCTCGTCATAACCATTTATTTTTTGGAGAATGCCTTTTACCTTAGGATAAACATCATTAGGTAAAAAGGTGGTATCTACTCTTGGGTAACTTATTATTTTTTGTTCGTATAGCTTTTGGGCAATCTTTAAAGTTTGGTCAGCAGTAAATCCAAAACGTTTATTGCAGTTAACTTGTAATCCTGTAAGGTCAAAAAGTTTGGGCGCATACTCTTTTCCGTTCTTCTTAACAATTGTAAGAACACTTAGTGGTTTATCTTTAATTTTTTGTAAAATTTGTTCTCCTTCTTCTTTATCGGTAAATCTACTTTTTTCATATTTGAAATCCGTATCACGATAGTTTGCATACAGTTCCCAGAATGGGGTAGAGACAAAAGATTCAATCTCTTTGTGACGTTTTACCAGCATCGTTAATGTAGGAGTCTGTACACGTCCAATCGATAAAACTGTTTTTCCACCGCCATATTTTACTGTGTACAATCTTGTCGCATTCATGCCTAGGAGCCAATCTCCAATCGCCCTCGCACTACCTGCAAAATATAATCTATCAAATTCACTAGCAGGCCTTAAATTTTTAAATCCTTCTGCCACTGCTTCCCTGGTCAGAGATGAAATCCAAAGTCGCTGCACTGGTCCTTTGTATTTAGCTTCGTTTAAAACCCAACGTTGGATCAGTTCTCCTTCTTGACCTGCATCACCGCAATTAATTACGACCGTTGCTTTTTTAAATAGTTTTTTAATAGCAGAAAACTGTTTTTTTACGCCTTTGTCATCTATCAATCTTGTTTGGAATTTTTCTGGCAACATGGGGAGTTGCCTTAAGTCCCAGCGTTTCCATTCTGGCTTGTATTCATGTGGGTTGTATAAACTACAAAAATGACCAAACGTCCAAGTAACAGCATAGCCATTTCCTTCAAAGAATCCATCGTTTCTTTTGGTAGCTCCGATTACAAAAGCAATTTCTCTAGCTACGGAAGGTTTTTCTGCAATACAAACTTTCATTTTATACTTTCTATAAATTCTTTTATACCACTAAGTCCTTCTCTTTTAAGTAGTCTTATAAACTCACTTCCAATGATAGCTCCATTGGCAAATTTACAAGCTTGATCGAATGAAGTTTTATCATGAATCCCAAATCCTATCAATTGCGGTGCAGTAAGATTCATCGCTTTCAATCTATCAAAATAGTTTAATTGATTATTGGATATGTCAGTAGTTTTTCCAGTAATACTAGATTTTGCAACAATGTATAAAAATGCAGAACTTAATTTATCAGCTTGTTTAATTCGCTCGTCCGAAGTTTGAGGAGTAACTAAAAATGTCATTTTTATATCTCGCTCTTCAAGTAATGACTGGATGTGTATCTGATAATAATCCATAGGTAAATCTGGAATGATTAAACCATCGATGCCTGCATTGACGCAGTTGTCAAAAAACTTAGTTTCGCCAAACTGCATAACTTGGTTAAAGTAACCCATGAGCATGATCGGAATATCAACTGTCTTTCGGATTTCTGTAACTTGTTTAAATAGAGTATCAAGTTCCATCCCATTCTTTAATGCAATACTCGATGAATCTTGAATGGTTGTCCCATCAGCCAATGGATCAGAATATGGCATACCTAACTCTATCAAATCAGCGCCGCTCTCTGCTAATGTCTCGATGATTTTTCCTGTATCATTTAGCTCAGGAAAACCAGCAGTAAAATATATGTTAAGTATATTGCTTTTCTTTTCACTAAATAATTTGGTTAGTCTATTCATCAGTTTTGTTGTTTGGTTGGAACTGCATATACGTATTTAAATCTTTATCTCCTCTGCCAGATAAATTTACGATTACCACATCTTCTGATTTAAGATTCATCTTTGGGAGAATGGCAAATGCATGCGCTGTTTCTAAGGCTGGAATTATGCCTTCTATTTTCGTGATGTGAAATGCGGATTGTATCGCTTCTGCATCAGTAGCAGCATATACGCTTGCCCGTTTAGACTTAATAAGATGCGCATGTAACGGTCCAATTCCTGGATAATCTAATCCTGCAGAAATAGAATGTGGTTCCACTATCTGACCATATTCATCTTGCATTAATAATGTCATACTACCGTGAATAACACCTTGAGAACCCAAGATGGATGTAGCTGCTGACTTCCCAGAATCAACGCCTTCACCTGCTGCTTCTACCAATACTAATTGAACGTCTTCATCATTGAGATAATGATAAAATGCACCAGCCGCGTTACTTCCTCCACCAACACAGGCAACTATATAGTCTGGATTTTCTTTACCTGTTTTTTCTTTTAATTGCCATTTCATTTCTTCGCTTATGATTGCTTGAAAACGGGCTACCATATCTGGATAAGGATGAGGACCTACTACTGATCCAATAATGTAATGCGTATCTTCAGGATTGTCTATCCAATCTCTGATTGCTTCGTTGGTGGCATCTTTTAATGTCTTACTTCCTGATAAAGCTGGTCTAACAGTTGCACCAAGCATCTTCATTCGTTGGACGTTTGGTGCTTGCCTTGCGATATCTACTTCACCCATATAGACGATACATTCCAATCCCATCAAAGCGCATACGGTTGCCGTTGCTACTCCGTGCTGACCTGCTCCTGTCTCTGCTATTATCCTAGTTTTCCCTAGTCGTTGCGCTAGTAAAATTTGTCCGATGGTATTGTTTACTTTATGTGCACCAGTATGACAAAGGTCTTCTCTTTTTAAATATATCTGTGCACCGATCTCTTCCGATAATCTTTTGGCAAAGTAGAGTGGAGTAGGTCTGCCGACATAATCTTTAAGTAATGCATTATACTCTTTTTGGAAGCTTTCTTCTTTTATGATTTCTTCATATCTACTTCTTAGATTTTCTACGTTGGCATGAAGCATTTCGGGAATGAAAGCTCCTCCAAATTCTCCAAAATATCCAGATTGATTTGGATGATATTTATTTTGTTGCTCATTCATATTGCTAATTCTTTTAAGAATGATTCTATTGCGTTTATATCCTTAATGCCAGGCTTTGTTTCAAATCCTGAGTTTATGTCGATACCTGCAAATTTAGGATGTTTTATAGACTTTATGGCTGATGTATCGTTTGGCTTAATACCTCCTGCCAGTAAAAATGGGGTTTCTCCTTTATAGTTTGAAAGCAGTTCCCAACTAAATTTCTTACCACTTCCGCCATGATTTTTAGTTTTCGTATCAAATAAAAAATAATCACAATTTTTGTAAGCGGAACTTGATTCAAAATCTTTTTCTTCTAAAATTGAAAACACTTTTATAGTCTTGAAATGATTGCTAACGGTGTCTGTATATGATGGACTTTCATTGCCGTGTAACTGAATATAATCTAAGGCAAATTTTTCTGCAGTAATTAATAATTTGTCAATATTTTCATTTACGAAAACGCCTACTTTTTTCGTTTCTTTATAATGCTTAAAATAGGCTAAATTAGATTCATCTAAAAACCTGGAAGATGGTTTATAAAAATTTAAACCTATAAAATCAATTTTCAATGAATTTAGTTCAGTGACGTTTTCTGGATTTATTAAACCACAAACTTTTACTTTCATTTGATCGCTTCTTTTAGTAAAGTTTGAATAGTTTTTTGAGGATCATTTTCTTTCATTAAAAATTCACCAACTAAACATGCTTTATATCCCGCTTTTATTGATGCAACATAACTCTCGATACTTGAGATGCCACTTTCTGATATTTTGCAATAAGATTCTGGTAGATTTTTATAGATGTCAATTGCGTAATTATAATCTACTTTAAAGTTTGTGAGATCGCGATTATTTACACCTAAAATATCTATGTCGGAAGGCATTTTTTCTAGCTCGGATTCATTGTGTATTTCATACAATACTTCAATACCTAAATCATGCGCTAAAGCTGTTAGCTCTTCTGCTTGTGATTTTTCTAAACAATAGGCAATCAATAAAATCAGATCTGCACCAATAGCTTTTGCTTCATATATTTGATAAGGATCTATTATAAAATCTTTGCGCAATAGTGGAATATCAACCAACTTTCTTGCAGCAATAAGATCACTGGTTTCTCCATGAAAATATTGAGTATCTGTAAGAACACTGATTGCGGTTGCTCCACCATTTTGATAAAGCGGAACTATATCTTCTACTTTTGCAGTAACATTGATATCTTGCTTAGAAGGAGACCTTCTTTTAAATTCTGAAATTATTCCAGCAGGTAGATTGTTTAGTTTATTTTTAAGAGAGATAGTTTTTCTTTCAGCAAGCGGATGATCTTTGAAAAAGTTTAATTCTTTTTCTTTTTTTGCTTCCACCAAATAAGCTTTCTTGTCAACTACTATTTTATCTAAGATATTCATTTAGTTACTTAGTGAAATTATATTTTTAAAACCTTCTAACGCCCTTTTTGATTCTAGACTTTCTTTAGCAATATTAAAACAGTCGGTTAAGCTTTTTTGTTTGTCGAATGTTTGTATCGCTAAAGCGGCATTGGCTAGGACTACATTTTTTCTTGCTTCAGTGGATTCATTGGTTAATACTTTAGTGAAAATTTGTGCAGCTTCTTCAATGGTGTCTCCACCGGAAATTTCATTTAGGTCAATATAGTTTAACCCAAAATTAGAAGCATCAATCAAATTTGTACTTTCTCTAGTAATTACTTTAGATTTGTCGGTTAAAGATAATTCGTCAAAACCACTTAGGCCGTATATGATGGTAAATTTAGTATCTGATTCTTCAAAAAGATATTGATATAATCGTTGTAAATGAAGGCTAAATACGCCTGTCATTTGATGGTTAGGTTGTGCTGGATTGACCAATGGTCCTAGCATGTTAAAAAATGTCTTTACGCCTAAGCTCCTTCTTATGGGGCCAACAAATTTCATGGCTGGATGAAAGAGTGGCGCATGGAGGAAACATATATTAGAATCCGTTAATTGTTGTTCCAGCTTCCCTTTATCGTTTGTAAATTTATAACCCAATGATTCTAATACATTAGAAGAACCGCATACTGATGATACGCCATAATTTCCATGTTTTATTACCTTGTAGCCAGCACCTGCAACGATGAGTGAAGTCAAGGTTGAGATATTAAAAGTGTTTTTACCATCGCCTCCTGTTCCACATAAATCTATGGCATCTATATCTCCAAAATCCAATGGAATTCTCAACTCTAATAATGCAGCTCTAAACCCCGCCAATTCTTCTACAGAAATATTACGCATCAAGTATACGCTCATAAATGCCGCTACTTGTACTTCATTGTGTTTTCCTTCAGAAATTTCAAGAAGTATCTGTTTTGCCTGTTCTTTGCTTAAAGTATTGTGTTGAAATAATTGCGTAAGTAAGTCTTTCATGTTATAGATTTAAAAAATTAGAAAGAATTTTGTTTCCCTCTGGCGTAAGAATTGATTCTGGGTGAAATTGTACTCCATAGATAGGTAGCGTCTTATGTTGAAAACCCATAATCTGGCCTTGGTTTTCTGTACAAGTAATCTCCAATTCCTTTGGAAGGGTAACTTCTGTTCCTACCCAAGAATGGTATCTTCCTGCTTTAAAACTAGATTGTAAACCTTTAAGTATTTTGCAGTCTGGTTTAGTAATTTTTATTTCTGACTGAATGCCATGATAGACTTTGTCTAAGTTTTCTAGACTACCACCCAATACTTCATAAATCGCTTGATGACCGAGACAAACACCTAGCATTTTTTTCTTTCCAATATATGCTTTAATAATTTGTTTTAACAATCCTGCTTCATCTGGAATGCCAGGCCCTGGAGAAAAAATAATATATTCGTATTTATCTACCTCTTCAATTTTTAAAGCGTCATTTCTTATTACATCAGGTTCTATTCCTAAGACATCATAAACTGCATGTACAAGGTTATAAGTGAAGGAATCGTAGTTGTCTAAGATTAATATTTTTTTCATCATTAAAATGTTTCTGCGATTGATAGTGATTTTCTCAATGCAGCAAGTTTGTTGTTTACTTCTGCCAATTCTTTTTCTTCTACAGAATCAATAACGATACCTGCACCTGCTTGATAATGGAGCGTATTGTCTTTGCTTAAAAATGAACGTATCATAATTGCGTGATTAAGATTTCCATTAAAAAATATGGCACCTAATCCACCACCATAATAAGATCGATGATGAGGTTCTAATTCGTCAATAATTTCCATTGCACGTAGTTTTGGTGCGCCAGACAATGTACCTGCAGGAAAAGTGTCTGCAAACACTTGATATGGTTTTATCCCAGGAGTTACTTTGGCTGTAAGTTTTGAAACCAAGTGAATTACATGACTAAAAAATTGTACTGCTTTATATTCTTTAACTTTTACATCTCTGAGACTTCGAGATAAATCATTTCTGCCAAGGTCTACCAACATGACATGCTCTGCATTTTCCTTTGGGTCATCCAATAATTTTTGTGCCTCGACTAAGTCTACATCAAAATTACCTGTTCTTTTAAATGTTCCAGCAATGGGATGAATCTCTGCTTCATTGTCTTTGATAATCAATTGTGCTTCTGGTGAAGATCCAAAAATTTTGAATTCGGTATAATCAAAGTAAAATAGATATGGACTTGGGTTTACTGATCTCAATGCTCGATAAACATTAAATTCATCACCTTGGAATTTTTGACTAAATCTTCTTGATGGAACGATTTGGAAAACATCACCTCTTTTGCAATGTTGCTTACATGTGGTTACAATTTCCTTAAATCGATCATCAGACATACCTTGTTTTTGTTCTCCTTTTGCCTTAAATCTAAAAGCCTGATCATTTTTTGAACTTAGCATCTGAATGATTCCATCTATGTTAGGTTGTGTGCCTTTTATTACATTTTCTATGATGTATAGTTTTTCGTAATAATGATCAAACACCAAAATGTATCGATAAAAATCATAACGTATTACTGGTATGTGGTCTCTTTTTTTCTTTGTGCTGAATGAGATATCTTCAAAATTTTGAATCGCCTCAAAGCATGTAAACCCAAATACACCATTGTATTTATCTCCCAGTTGGTCTGATTCAATTTTTATATCATCAATAAAGTTTGACAATTCATTTATCACATTTTCTTTGCTAATAATTTCTTCTTCGTTTTTAACAAAGCTTGCTATAGGATCAAAACAAAGAAAGGATAAACTATTTTCTTTACTGCTATAATCAGAACTTTCCAGCAATAGTGCTTGATGATATTGCTGCCTGACTTTTAGGAACAAACTCACTGGTGTATAAAGGTCTCCGATAATAGATTTACTATGTACTTTGATATTCATATTCTCGTGCTAAAATTAAAAAAGCGGCTTGCCGGGAAATCCAACAAGCCGCTTTTGACAAATGCGAATGACAGCTTAATCCCGTTTTTCTGAGTTAAGTTTTTGCCACCACCAATTTGTCTTATTATTTATCATGCCGTAAATATAGGATTATTTTGGAATATTGAAATATTTGTTTCTGATTTTTGTACTATTCATTCCTAAGTAGAAAAAATTAACTGCATTATAAGTTAAAACAGCTTACTTCCCTCCACCTTTCTTCTTTTTTCCGAAAGGATTAAAATCTTTGAGTTTATCTTTTAATTTGTCGACTTCTTTACCTGCTTTTTCACCCAAAATGTCATCAACTTTATCTGTAACTTTAGAGGCTAATGTATCAGAGATAGCTCCAGAAATGGTAGAGTCTAAAACTTCATTTATTTTTTCTTTTGCTATTTCTTTTCCTTTGTTCACTGCTTTATCCGTTTCTTCTTGGGCTTTGGCTTTTGCCATATCTACCACTTCGTCAGTTTTTTCAATTACTTTATCTTTAGCTTCATCAATCGCTTTATCTGCTGTTTTTTTAATTGTGTCTTTTACGGTTTCTTTTACATTGTCAATTTGATCTGTGACTACAGATTTAAGGTTTTTTCCTCCTGAACCGGTAGGCGTAATATTTATTTTTGGATTGGTAATCGATCCTTGGATTTTAATGTCTAGATTTATGTAATCACCTAAGCCAATGTTAACTCCATTATTTTGTGCCTGTTGCTCTAAGAAGCTAAGCCCTTGTTCAGCAAGTCCAGTTACTTGACCTTTTTTTAGCATTTCTCTGGGAATAGATGCTTTCATTACATAGTTTAATTCTTGGCTTATGCTATGGCTTCCTCCAACGTTGAAGCTCATTTGATCAATTTCAAAATCGAATGGTTTGATAAATACTTTTCCTTCCTTAATTTCAAACCAGTTTTTTGTATCGGTGATTGAAGATGATTTTAATTTATCAATGCCTAACTGATTTCCAATTTTTTCTAAAGGCGTTAAACCCTTAATTGTTCCTTCCAGTGTATGTATAAATCCATCAGCAGAAATGGTGTTCAGGTCAGGGAGCATATCGTCTTTCATTGTTCCACCAAATGACAAGTCCATATTAAATAATCCATCGATAAATTTTCCAATTGGTGCTAATACTTGGAAAGTATTAATGGCTTCGTATGTCTTTCCCCATTTGAAATTTGCGAGATTATACTTCATGTCGAACGTTGGATTACCTTCAACATTAGAATTGTAATTTCCATCAAAATTTATTTCACCATCAAATATTTTAGCAAAGAAATTTTTGAATTCTGCCTTACCATTGTCAAGTTTAATTGTCCCACGTGTATTTGATAGATCATATTTGTCATATATGATTTTATCAAAAGAGCCAGTTACTGTTGAGTTTATATTTGTTGGTAGATACAGCAGTCCTGCTTGTTCATCAGTGGCTTCTCCATCAGACATAAAATCATTTAGATCAATGGTGCCTCCTTTTATATTTATATCTGCATTGAGTTTTTCTCCGTTCATCGCATAGTCGTATCCGTTATTTACTTTAGCATCAAAGATTATGGTGTTTTCATTTAGTGTGATTGATGAATTATTCATTACAATATCTTCCGCTGAAAGTTTACCTTCAGATTTTACATCAGTAATTTTATATTCTGGATAATTGATCTCTTTAATGTCTATATTGTATTTAAAATCACTTTCTCTTACTAGACTTTCATCAAATGATGCTGATTCAGTGGTATCAACATTGGTTTCAGTCTCTTCTAAAATATAAGGAGTAAGGTCTAGATAATTAGAGGAAAATGTCAAGTCTCCTTTCATGCTTTTATCTGTCATAAAATAAGCCAATGGATTTTCTACTTTTAAATCAGTTTTAAAATCACTCTGCGCTATTTTACCCTCTGTTTCACTGATGGATAATTTTTTGGGATTAAAAGATGCATTCATGTTTTTAATGTTGATGTCTTTGTAAGCGTCGTAATCAGCATTAAAGTTTGTTAATTGCATATTGCCGTCAAAAATGACGTTTTCATATTTTTCTTTTTCTAGATCAGATTGGCTTGCTTCAATTTTAAAGTCACCCTTTAGTGTTCCACTTTTGATATTGGTAGTAGGGTCATTGATAATACCAGAAAGACTAGCTAAATTCGCGTTAATGATCCCTTGTCCTTTTACTTTTGGGTCTTGCATTAAGTTTGTGATGTCAATGTTTCCACTAGATTTATTTCCCGCCATTTCGAAATCAAATTGCGGAATATTGACGCGCAAGTCTGACCAAGAACTATTATCTGCTTTTGCATTTAGTGTAAAGTTTATGTTGTTTAATGGTTCTGGTATGTCAGGACCAGAAAGGCTGCCATTTTTTGCGTCTATTGATATGTCTATTGCTGGGAAACTATTTTTCTTTTCGTTATATACTCCATTTATAACGGCACCTATATCCGTTGTTCCTGATGTTTTAATGTTTGGTAATTCTGCACTATAGATACCAGGAATTAGCGCAAGGAAATTTTTCAAATCACCTTCCTTTGATACCATATTTAAGTCTATTACAATATCCTCTTTTTTCATTTGTACAAATCCCTTTGTATCTAAAGTTAAATTATTAAATGCTAAAGAATTATTTTTAATGGTGTACTTTGAATTGGGTAGATCTACATTTACATCAAGTGGGCCAGCGATCGCCATGTTATGAATATAAGGAATGCCATCCATTTTTAAACTTGTAGAACCAATTTCGTTTTTTGTATTCAAGTCAAAAATTTCGGAAGTAAAATTTCCAGATCCGGATTGTGTAAAATCTTTGATGTCTAAAAATAATTTGCTAACCCGGTCGTGGTAACTAATGTTAGCATTTCTAATCGAATACGCATCTAAAGCCATTATAAGATCTGAAGACTCACTGTTTGTATTTTCACTTGGTTCTACTATGTCATAATTTGCATTTCCATTTTTTGTCACTAAAACATTGATTTCAGGATTGATGAGATGAAACTCATTGACCACTATTTTTGACCTATCTTTTATGAGATTGACAATATTGGTTTCAATAGTAAAATCCTTTGCTGCGAATAGTGTTTTTCCTTCAAATTCATTTTTCCCAACTAGAGAAATATCTTGTAGACTAAATGCAGCATTGGGAAACGAACTCAAAACCGTTAAATCTACATCTGAAAAATTTAAGGTGGCATTGATGTTTTCATTAGCATAATCCTTAACTTTTGCTAATATCTGATCTTTAAATAAAAATGGAATCAATGCTAAAGCAATAATAATCACAATCAATATGACTGCTAAGAATTTTATTAATTTTTTCATTTTAGAGTATTCGTTTTAAGATAAACGCTTTAAATGCGAAAAAGGGATTGTTTAATGCTACTATTTTTGATATTAATACAAAATTAAGATGATTACCCTTAAAGTTGCTTAATTGATTAAATTTTGTGCTGCTTTATTCTAATGATGAATTAATGTATATTGTCAAAAATTTATAATAATCAAATGGAAAGAATATTAATATTATTATGTGTAGTTCTTTATTCGTTCGCATTAGTTGGACAAAGCATTGAAATCAAGCGAGAAAATGGGAAAATCGGATTTATTAGCTCGGAAGGCAAAAGCTTATCTGAGAGACAAGTATTAGAAATGGTAGATATTCCCGAAACAAAATATGTTTTGCGAACTGTGCGGACTGCCAAAACTACTGCCATGATCTTTAGCGGAATTGGCGGCGGAATAATGGGTTATCATGGGTTGGGGCCAATTTTGAGTGGACGAAAAATAAATTATACTGGAGTAGTTGCTGGAGCTGGATTAGTAGTATTGGGATTAATCACGAATAGTTCTGGTAACAGATCTGTAATCAAAGCAATCAATATTTATAATTCAAAACAAAAAGAGGCTTCGAGTCAAAATATTCATAATCAACGTCTTGACTTAAATCTCTCGATTGATAGATTTTCATTAAGTTTAAGATTTTAAATAGTTAGAAAATGAGCAGTCTTTTACAAGTAAAAAATCTACAAACCAGTTTTGTTAATCAAGGTAAAATTTTTAAAGCTGTAAAGGGTATAGATTTTTCGATAAGTAAAGGAGAAATATTAGGTATAGTAGGAGAGTCTGGTTCTGGAAAATCTGTGTCGGCTTATGCTATATTGAAACTACTGCCTCAAAAGTCAAGTAAAATATCTGGGCAGATTTTATTTTCATCTGAAGAAAGTGTCGATCTAAATACTTTATCCGAATCTGAAATACGACATTACAGAGGCAATAAGATTGCTATGATTTTCCAAGAACCAATGTCCTCTCTTAATCCTACAATGAAATGTGGTGCGCAAGTTTTAGAGATGATATTATTGCATACCAATTTAAATAAGATAGAGGCAAAACAAAAGGTAATTTCATTATTTGAAAAGGTAAGACTTCCTGATCCAGAACGTATTTATAATGCTTATCCACACCAAATTTCTGGTGGTCAGATTCAGCGTGTGATGATTGCAATGGCAGTGTCAGCCGATCCAGACATATTGATTGCAGATGAGCCAACAACTGCATTGGATGTTACTGTACAGAAAGAAATTTTAGAATTGCTTCGTGAAATTCAAAGTGAATTGGGTACAGCAACAATTTTTATTTCACACGATTTGAGTCTGGTAAAGAAACTATGTAATCATGTATTAGTTATGTACAAAGGTCAGTTGGTAGAACAAGGAACTGCTCAAGAGATTTTTAATAATCCAAAACAAGATTATACAAAAGGACTAATTGCTTGCAGGCCACAAAATAATTTTGGAAATTATAGACTTCCAACTGTCCAAGATTTTATGGATGGAAAGAAAATGGATCAACAAATAGTGGAAAAAATTGAGTTTGGAAGTGAAATATTAAAAGTCAATAATTTAAAAAAATGGTATCCAAAAGAAAAAAATTGGAGAGGAAAACCATTGTCATATACTAAGGCCGTTGATGGCGTAAGTTTTAACCTGAAAGAGAAAGAAATTCTTGGCATTGTTGGAGAGTCAGGTTGTGGAAAATCTACACTTGGAAAAATGCTCGCAAATTTATTGGCTCCAGATTCTGGTAAAATATTTTTTAAAGAAACAGATATTTCTACTTATGAAAAAAGAGAATTAAAATCATTTAGAAGAAATATTCAAATGATTTTCCAAGATCCTTATGGGTCATTAAATCCAAGAATGCGGATTGGTGATGCGATAGGTGAGCCAGTCATTGCACATCGTATGGTAGAAAAATCTAAGGTCAAAAATTACGTGTGTGAGTTGCTAGAAAAAACGGGACTAGATAGCGCACATTACGATCGTTTTCCTCATGAGTTTTCTGGAGGACAACGACAGCGTATTGTTATAGCACGTGCATTAGCTTTAAAACCTAAACTTTTGATTTGTGATGAATGTATTTCAGCATTGGATGTTTCGGTCCAAGCACAGATTATAAATCTTCTTTTAGATCTTAGAAGAGATATGGACTTAAGCATGATATTTATTGCTCATGACCTCGCTGCTACAAGATTTATTTCTGACAGAATTTTAGTGATGAACGATGGAGTAATTGCAGAAATAGGTGATGCTGACGAAGTATATCTAAATCCTAAAAATGCATATTCTAAAAGACTATTGGCAGCAGTAAGTGATTGATTTTTTATAAACTAATTGGTGTTAAAAACTGCTTAAGACAAGATATCCATAAGGTTCGATACTGAGTTTTTTACCAGGTTTGTGCGTATATTTTCTATTGTAAAATATTTCTATAGCGTTATCAATTTCATGTTCAAATGGAACACGTTGAAGTTTTGAAGAAAAATTTAATGCTACAATTACATAGTGACCATCGTTCTTTTTTCGATAAATAAGCACATCATTAGCATCATATAAAAATTCAGTTTCTACACCATACGTTCCATTCCATAACCCTTTGTTTCTATGTTTTAAATTAAAGAGACTTTTATAAAATGTTTCATCTTGAAACGAGTTCCAATCGATATTGTCTTTTTTAAATGTATCTATTGTACTAGTAATCGGTTCTTCTTGTCCAGAAGATAGGAGTGGAGTTCCAGTCAATGTAGAAGCCAAGACAGCAAAAAGTTTTTGGATTTTGTTATTGTTGCTTTCCGTTTTGATATCACTCATAGAAGGAATGGAGAGTGTATGAAAACCTTTTTCATAGGATGATTTATCTAGTTTGTACCATTTTGCAATGTCATTTGCATTCTTCTTGCCTTTCATTATTTGTAATAAAAGATTACTAAAAGAAGAGCTATTTGTTGCATGAATAAGTTCTTGGTTTCTACAACTGACATTTTCATCATCGGACAATAAAAGTAGTTTCGGATATTTTTTTAAGCCATTTTTTACTTCTTGCCAAAATTTGTTGGTAATATTTTTAGATCCATATTGTCTAAATCCATCTATTTTCATTTTTTCTACCCAAAACAACATGCTTTCAATCATTTTATCTCGCATGGCTTTGTTCTCGTAATTTAAAATTGCAACATCAGAATTGTTGTTTACTTGTAAATACCAATCAGGATGATCTTTTGTCCAGGCATTGTCTGTGCCAGTATTATTTGGGACCCAATCTAATATTACTTTCATTCCAGCTCTATGGATCGAGTCGACCATTGATTTAAATTCTTTAATATCTCCCATTTCAGCATTTACCGCTTTATAATAATTTACCGCTAATGGATTCCCTAAACTTCCTTGTTTGTTTTTTTCGCTAAACGGGAATATTGGCATCAAGGAAATTACATCGACACCCATCTTTTTCAATCTATCTAAATGGTTGTTTTTAAAGGATTTAAAAGTTCCCTCTACAGTAAATTGCCTGATATTTACGGAGTAGACATTTATGTTTTTTGCCCACAATGGTAAATGTGCACCTTTGTACCCTTGTGATGGAGGAGCTGTATGTCTAAAAACTTCTGCTGTATTTTTTGTTTCTGTCTTTTGAGTTGAGGTCGACTCGCAAGATGAAAATATGGATAACATTATTATGCTACTAAATGTAATTAAAATTGTATGTATAATTTTCATTATTACGAATATTCAATAATCTATGATAAATGAGGTTGGAGAAACCGAGGATGAAAATAGGAAAGTTTAAATACGCTATTTAGATTTGATCCAATAATTTTTTAGATTCTGATAAAAAGTTTATGCGAAATAAGTATCTATAAATTTGCTTTCACTTTCTTGTTCAAAATAAATCAACGATAATTATTATTTATTATCTAACACTAATTAAATTATCCGTTAGATTTTTTCTGTGATCAAACTCTTCTTTCATAGATTTTTTTAGCCCTAATGCAATTTTTTTAAAGCCGTAAGAATTTAATCTAAGCAGCGAATCATTGAGTGATTGAGTTCCTTGAGGTCCAATGAATTCATTAAGGTGTTTTGACATGGTCATTGTGTAAATCTCGGATAACAGATCTTCATCATATTCACCAATCATAGCGTCGTATTTCCAAAGTAATTCTAGATTGGGTTCTTCTTTGAGGATATTCGCTAAAAGCTTTACTTCGTCCAATTCTTCAAGTAATTTCAATTTTCCACTTACTTCTAAATCATCAAAAATTGCAATGATTCTTTCTTTGTTGTTAAATCTAGAATCGTCATCCATTAGTTTTATCTGTCGTAAAGAGTGACTGATGTCTTTGTGTTTTTCGTGGAATGACTTCATTGCATCAAAGGCTAAATCTAGCTTTTCTGCTTCCATTAATTTGATGACATAGAAATGATCCAATCTTTTATTTGATCGATTGGAGTTGATAAGATGTTCTGAGATTAGCAAAGGAAAATCTGGAAACTGGTCATAATCCATACTAATTATCCGATCAATGATTTTGGATAATGCCAAATTTTCTAATAGTAAATCTAAATATTTATCATTTATTTGGAATGTGAGAATAGACAAGTCTAAAAAGAAAGGAGCATGTTCATTTCTTTCTTTGGCTTTACCTATAAATACATTTATTTGTTCATCAAGTTCTGTTTTTTCAATCATTCCTAACTCAATGAGTAATGCTAAAGGATTATTTTTTGCAGGAATGAAGTAAGATCTAGTAGTTAAGTCTAAAATTTTTGTCTTCATCTCAGAAAGCAATTCTGGAGGAATGCCACTACCGGTTAGTTGTTTTAATATTTCTAGAAATTCACTTTCTTGTTTTTCCAATCTCGTTGCAGCATTGGTGTAGTTTTTTCTAACATAGAAAATCTTATCAAAACATTGCAACAATATGTACATCGCTTCACGGTATTGCTCTAGCGCGATAGAATCTTTGGCGGTATCAATAAGACTTTCCAGTAATCTATGAAAATCTTTCTTTTCTGATACTGTCATTTGCTCATGCCTATGTGTTTTTGGCAACACAACGGTAGTAAACAATGAACCGTATTTTTCAAAATTATCTTCTAAATCTATTTGATTGGCAAAGTATGTCTTAAGAGCTAATCTAAAAGAGGCATCTTTAGCAGAATAGGCTTTTACGAAATCCGAAAGTAATTCGATCGGGATTTCATTGAGTATTGTACGTGTATTCAAAGAAGAAGGATTGGATGATGACTTCCTAGGCTTTGATGCCTTTATGGATAATTCAGAATTTTTGTCATTTAAGTCACGACGGAGATGCAGCAATGCATAAAGGACATGCGTACATTCTTTGCTTTTATCAAAAAATACGCAATCACATTTACGCTCAATCACTTTCGATTTAAGTCTTAGATGCACTAAATTAGTTTTGGAATCTGTTATAGATAAGGTAAATGTAGTTTTTCCTTTCTTAACATATTCGACATTTAATTTATTTGCATCAAATAATTCTTCAGTGCTCATATAGAGCTTTTCTGAAAAAATTGTTTCAATACTTCCTAATTGATCAGCCATAATCATCCGTACCTGTCAAATATAGATTAATTTTACGAGGAATAAAGCAGCATTAAAATAAAATGAAAGAAATAATTTTAGTTCGTCACGCAAAAAGCAGTTGGTCTAATATAGGATTAAAAGATTATGAAAGACCTTTGAATAAAAGAGGTATGCATGATGCGCCTAAAATGGCAAAATACCTTACAGAGAACTTAAGTCAAATTCCGCAATTAATTTACTCTAGTTATGCCAATCGAGCTCTAGAAACAGCTAAAATATTTCACTCGACGATGGCACTAGATACTGATATTGATATCAGAAAAAGCATGTATCATAGTGATATAGATGACTTGATGCATGTGATTAATGAAACTTTAGACGAGTATAATTGTATTGCCTTATTTGGGCATAACCCGACCATGACTTATATGGTAAATAACTTCCATGATTCTGTATTAGATAATTTACCAACCTGTGGTGTCGCTTTATTGCAATCTAGCGCTAATCGTTGGAATGAGGTACAAGAAAACAATACTCAGGTTAATTCCATTTATATACCAAAAGCCTTATTCTATTGAAAAATTTTATTCTTGTTCTAGGTACTTTTTTATTAATTATTGTTTCATCTTGTGATTCCGACAAAGCATATGAACCAAAATTGATTCATTCTGAAAAAGAACTTATTCACATAATTGCAGATATGGAATTTGCAGAACAAATGGTAAATATTCAAAAATCTTCTAATCGAGATTCATTGGTAAATAAATTGAAATTTGAATTGGAAAAAATCCATGATGTGAATTTGGAGGATGTAAAAAAAGATATTTTAGAATTACAAAAATCACCTGAAAAGTATATTTCTGTAATGGATTCTGTAATCTCAAGAATTGGAGAATTTAAAAAGAATTAATAATTGTATAATATTTGGAACTTTGGATATATCGTATTTATGTTTTAATTCGAGTTTAAGAAAATTATTATGGCAGATAAAACAAAAATTTTAGTAGTTGATGACGAAATTGATATTACTGAAATTTTAGAATACAATCTAAAAAAAGAAGGGTATGAAGTGCAAACTGCTCCAAATGGGGTAGATGCCATTCAAAAGGTTAAAGAATTTGCACCGCACCTCATTATCTTAGATATTATGATGCCAGAAATGGACGGTATCGAGGTATGCGAAATTGTCCGTTCTATGCAAGGGACTCAAGATATTATAATATGTTTTTTGACAGCTAGATCGGAGTCATTTACACATATTTCAGCATTGGAAAGTGGCGGTGATGATTTTATTTCTAAACCAATAAAACCAAAAGTTTTACTCAGTAGGGTAAAGGCGCTGTTGAGGCGTCATCCATCATTAAAAACTGGAGTTGCATCGAGTAAAGCTATTTATGGTGATTTAGAAATTGATTTTGAACAATACGAAGTTACGATTGCAGGGCGGAAAATTCCATTGGCAAAAAAAGAATTTGAACTATTGAAATTACTGACCTCTCGACCTGGAAAAGTATTTCAGAGAGAAGAAATACTGGCAAAAGTTTGGGGTATTGATGTTATTGTCGGCAACCGTACTATAGATGTACACATCAGGAAATTGAGAGAAAAAATAGGCAGTCACTACATCCAAACTATGAAAGGTGTCGGATACAAATTCGATTTTTAAGATATGTTTAAAAATTTGACCATTCGACAGATATCGCTGTATTTAGCGATAGCTATTTTTACGATTAATCTAGTTTTCTGTATAATATTCTTTTTTTTTATAGGAACGCTTGATGTTCAGATTTCTAAAGGAGTTGTATTTTTTGTTTTCCAAATCATACTATTGATTGCATTCTTTTTAGTTGTAAGATACTTTTTAGAAAGTTTTGTTTTTAGAAAATTGAAAGTGATTTACAAAATCATTAGTGAATCAAAACTCCCAGGAAATGACTCAAAGCCAGTCGTTAATGCACTGAAAACTTCACTTGATGATGTGAATGCTGAAGTATTTAAATGGGCAGAAAAAACAACCAAAGAAATTTCCTATTTGAAAACATTAGAAGAATATAGAAAATCTTATGTTGGTGATATTTCGCACGAGCTAAAAACACCAATTTTTACCATACAAGGATATATTCATACCTTACTTGATGGTGGAATTTATGACGAATCTATTAACATTCAATATCTTACAAGAGCCGCTAAAAATATAGAAAGACTGCAAGTAATTGTCGAAGATTTAGAATTGATTAATAAGTTGGAATCAGGAGGTATGATATTGGAAGAGATCACCTTTGATATTAAAAAACTGGTCCAAGAAGTGCTGCTTGACCTTAAGTCTGCCGCAGATGAAAAATCAATAAAATTAGAATTTAAGGAAGGCGCTAATAAGAGTTACACTGTAAAAGGGGATCAAGAAAGCATTAGACAAGTGCTTATCAATTTAATGTCCAATTCAATAAAATACGGCAAAGAAGGTGGGACTACTAAGATCAGTTTTTATGATCTAGAGTCAAAGGTTCTCGTAGAAGCTTCAGACAACGGTATCGGCATCGAAGAAAAACATATGAAGCATTTGTTTGATAGATTCTATAGAGCTGATACCAGTCGCTCTCGTAGTCAAGGTGGTTCAGGACTAGGATTATCTATTGTAAAACATATTATCGAAGCTCATCATGAAACGATAAATGTAAGAAGTACATTTGGCGTTGGATCTACGTTTGGCTTTACTCTAAAAAAAGCTTAACCTTCAATAAATTAGTCTAACATTATTCTGCCAATAAAGCAACAGTTTCTCTTGGATTAGGGTCTGGTATCAAATCCAATGCTGCTTTTATCTCATCTCTAGTTTTATAAAATTCTTCCATGTCTGATTCAGGAAGTGGATCAGCTGGCGGAAAATTCTCTCTCAGATGATTAATCTGTTGACCATTTTTCCAAAATCTAAAACATACATGCGGACCAGTTGCCAAACCAGTTTGTCCGACGTAACCAATAGTTTGACCTTGCTTTACTCTTACGCCTTTTTTGATGCCTTTTGCATAACCTGACATATGAAAATACTTAGTTTCATAAGTTTTGTCGTGTTTAATATGCACATATTTACCGTTTCCTTTGGTGTAACTAACCCTTTGTACTACACCGTCAGCAACGCTAAAAATAGGTGTGCCATGTGGGGCAGCATAGTCTGTTCCTAAATGAGGAATGGTTTTTTTCTTTATCGGATGATGTCTTTTTCTGTTAAATCTGGATGATATTCTAGAATATTTTAAAGGTGCTCTTAAGAATTTACGTTTTGTTGGAGAACCATCCATGTCATAATGACCTTGATATCTTTCATTTTCAAAATACACTGCATAGTGCTTACCATTGTCATTTTCGTAGCTAGCACCCAATAAATCCCCAACACCGACTTTCTTTCCTTCGACAAACTGTTCTTCAAAAATTAAATAAAATTTATCTCCTTTTTTAGTATGATAAAAGTCAACACTTGAAGAAAGCGCATCTTCCATTTTGTCAATTAATGCAGGCGATAAATCTTGCGATATCATAGCGTCCCAGAGCGAACCAGTAATTTCACCTGAGGCAGTTTTAGTAATTTTATCAACTTGTTTTTGCACCTTTCTTACAGTCGCTTTTTCATTAAAAAAGTATTGAACATAAGAGAATGCATCTGGTTCATAAATCATACATACTGGGTCTGCACATTCATCTTCTCTTATAAGGTGGAATGATTTACCAGCTTTAAAATTTCTCGTATGAAAAATGTCTTTTGAGTTATTTTCTAGTTGAACAATTTTCTCAAATTTTATTCCTTCGTAACTCAGGACATTTGATAAGAATTGATTCTGATGAATGGGGTATTCATCTATGATGTAATTGTCTATATTAAATCCAAAAAGTGTTTTGCTCTGTTTTGGAGCTTCTGTAGTTTTGTTTTTTGAAGGTATTTCGGGGTTATAGCTAGAGATAGTCAATAGAGCAACCAATCCTAAGCCCAAAATAACACGTACATCAAACATGTAATTTTTAAGTGTCTTCACAAGTAAAATTAGTGGTTAGTGTAAATTCAGGAAGTTGATGGCGTTAAATATAAGGAATATCACTGAACTTGTATTAAATTTAAACAGGAAATTCGACATAAAATTGACAAATCAATTGATTAATTGGGAGTAGATTTGTAAGATGAAAAGAATGTTGTCTTTTGATTCCCCTTTGGTAATGGGTATTTTAAATTTAACTCCCGACTCATTTTATGATGGCGGAGTGTATAATAACGTTGAAAATGCATTGATTCAAACGCAAAAAATGATCTCAGAAGGAGCAGATATCATTGATATAGGCGGAATGTCATCTCGTCCTGGTGCGGAGATCATATCAAAACATAAAGAGCTCGATAGAATCAAAGAAGTGTTCCTAAAAATAAGACAGAATTTTCCTGAAGTTTTAATTTCTATCGATACAGTGCACAGCAATGTCGCAGAATTCTGCCTTGAAAATGATGCAGATTTCATCAATGACATTAGCAGTAGTTCAATAGATCCAGAACTGATAAAAGTCGTTTCAAAATATCAATGTCCATATGTATTAATGCATATGCAAAATTTACCCGAAAACATGCAAGATCAACCGTCTTATGAAAATGTAACAATGGATGTCTTAAAATATTTCATAAATAAGTTGTCTGAATTAAAAGCAAAAAATATCCATAATGTCATCATTGATGTTGGCTTTGGGTTTGGCAAAACTGTAGATCAAAATTTTCAATTATTAAGTGAGCTTTCAGTGTTTAAGGTTTTAGAAAAACCAATATTGTTAGGTGTAAGCAGAAAGAGTAGTATATCAAAATTGTTAAATATCCAAAAAGAAGATACGTTGCCTGCCACCACTGCTTTGCATCTTAAAGCATTAGAAAATGGAGCAAATATCTTACGCGTTCACGATGTAAGAGAAGCAAAGCAAGCAATCAAATTATATCAACAATTTAATTAATACCTTAGCGATATTATTCAAATTCATTTTAGTGAATTATAACACTAAATTTTAGTTAAAAAATAAATATTTGCGCTTAACTATACTCTTATCACGTTAATTTTCTATTGAAGTAATTGGAAGAAAAAGAAAAATATAACAAGCCTACACTGCCTAAAGTATTTAAGTATATTTTGGGCTTAATTTTCATTGTCATATGCTTGTTTTTACTTTGTGCATTCCTTTTGACTCGACCAAAAGTACAAAATTGGGCTACTTCCATTGCAACTAAAAAATTATCAGAAAAGATAGATGCAAAAGTTTCTCTTGATAGTATATCTCTTGATTTTAGGAAAGGACTAAAATTGTGGGATCTGTCTGTTATTGAGAATAATGGAGATACAATCCTGTCTGCAAAAACAATAAATTCATCTTTGAAAAATAATTTAACGAGCTTGGTTTATAGCAGAGTGGATTTGGATTATATTTTTATAAAAGATTTAAATTTCAACCTCAGAACAGACAGCATTTCTGGGAAGACCAACTTCGATAAAATAATAGAAAAATTCCAACCCAAGGATTCCACAAATATTAATGAAAATTCAAGTGCTTTTGAATTGCAATTATCAAAACTTGAGTTGCAAAACAGTAAGTTTAATGCTTACGCCCAAAATTCAAACTTGAGCATAAATTTACAACACGCAATTATAGATATTGCAGCGATCGATTTAAAAAATAATAAGTTTTATCTTGATAATATTACTTTGACAAAACCCGAAATACGAATACATAAAAAGAAAATAATCAATGCAGAACAAGATTCAATAATTAATCAAAAAACACAAATTTCCAATTCTTCAAATACAAATAGACCTACGTTGTCATTAAATGAGTTACACATTGTATCGGGATTATTTAGTATTGATACAGAAGGAGAAGAAAAGTCAAAGGAAGCCATAAATTATAATAATTTTGATGCCAAAGAGATTCAACTTGATGTTTCTAATTTTGTAATAGAAGACTTAGAAAATATAGACTTTAATTTAGATAAATTTCAAGGAAAACTAAATGACGAATTGGAAATTGAAGAGATGAATTGTGGTGGTGTGCATATTCATCAAAAAGAAATAATTTTTCAAAAATTTGTATTAAAAACCAACCAATCAATTCTCAAAGTAGAAAGCAAACTTAAGTTTAGAAGTAGATCAGATTTTGAAGATTTTAACAATAGAGTTTTCTTAGATGTCGCCTTTGATAATGCCAAGTTTTCTCTGAAAGAAATTGCATACTTAGTACCTAATCTCATAGAATCAGAAGTGGTGCAACGTAACCTGTATGAGACGATAATTTTGGATGGTGTTGTCAAAGGTAGAGTCAATAATTTTTCAACTCAAAATCTTCAATTTAGAATATCTAATAGATTAAAGTTTAATGGTTTTTTTAGAGCGCGTAATATAACCGATCCAGATAAAACCACGATAAATGTTCAGGTAGATAGCCTCCGTACGAGTATCTCTCATTTAGAAGAAATTATTCCAAATTTTAATCTTCCTGCCAACTTTAAAAAACTGAACAATCTGAGTTTTACAGGAAGATTTGATGGTTTTCTTTACAATTTTGTTGCATTCGGAGACTTAAATACAAGTCTGGGTAGAGCAAAAACAGATATGCAGTTAAACTTATCTGATGGACGAGACAAAGCAGGGTATAGCGGAAATTTAGAATTGGTGAATTTTGATTTAGCAACTTGGTCTGAAAACAATGATTTTGGAAGTGTTAATTTTAAAACTTATGTAAATAACGGAGTGGGTCTTACGCTTAATACTGCGAAGGCAGACTTATCTGGAACACTATATTCTTTTACGTTTAAGGACTACACTTATAATGACCTAACGCTAGAAGGAAAATTGGAAAAAAACCTCTTCAAAGGAAAATTGAATATTAATGACCCTAATGTAGATTTGAATTTTGAAGGAGACTTTAGTTTTATTGACGACAAGGTAGTTGGTGATTTTGAAGCTAAGGTTGATAAGCTTAATTTAAAAGAATTAAATCTCTCAAAAGATTCATTAAATTTTTCTGGAGGCTTAACAGTCTCAGTTAAAGGAAGCAACTTGGATGACTTTGAAGGTGACGCTACTTTTACAGACTTTCTTGTTTCTTTAAATGGAAAAGAAAGTGAGTTTGATAGTATCTATATTTTCTCATCTCCAGCGATAAATCAACAAAGATTAATCACCGTTGATTCTGAAGAATTAGATGTAAAGCTGGATGGAAAAATAAATTTCAATAAGCTTGTTCCTGACCTAAAAAGCTTGATTGCTGCTCAGCACCCAGCTTGGGCCGAGTATCTTAAGATATCAAAACGAGAGGTCTCAGACAAGCAGAATTTTGATTTCGAAATACATGTTGATGATTCTAAAAATTTATTGGCATTTTTAAATTTGCCAGATATTTTTCTAACAAATTTAGAATTAGAAGGAAACCTCAATTCTGAACAAGAACTACTAAATGTAAATACAAAATTAGATACGCTGCAATTTAATAAAAATGCCATTTCAAATATTGGATTTAGTACCAATTCAACTAAAGAAAAAACATTAATCCATCTTGTCGGAGACAGCCTATATCTTAATGGAAAAGCACGCGAATTTTTATCTATAAAAACTACAATAGAAGAAGATACTTTATTACTTAACATTGTCGCCGATCACTTGTTAGATACGTTTGCCAATGTTGATTTAATATGTAAAGCTATTCCGGAGGAGGACAAAATAAATTTAAAAATGGATCAAAACCTTTGTCATATCCTCGGTACCGATTGGAATTTTGATCCTGAAAACTTAATTCAAATTGGTCATAAAGAAGTACATTTTTCAAATTTTGCGCTGCAAGATGAGACTCGATCAATTACCATTGATAGTAGAGGTGGCAAAGATTTTTTAGTGAATATTTTAGACCTAGATTTCAAGCTGCTCAATCCAATTATAAATTATGAAAATATCTTTTTTTCTGGACCTTTAGATGTTGTTTTACAAGTGAATGATGCATTTGGAAATATGTCAATAAATGGCTCCATTAATATGGATCAACTGTTTTTAAATGGTGATCCTTATGGAAATGTTTCAGCATACCTTACCCAAAATTTGGACGAAAATTTATTACTTGATTTAGACATAATAAATGATAGTATCCAACAAAAAGTAATGTTAGATGTCTTGTTTGACAAAGAAAAATTTACACTAGATGGAGATTTAATAGCAGAAAATTTTCCAACTAACTTTTTTGAATATATCATCAAAGATGGTATTTCTGATACAAAAGGAAGCTTTGATTTAAACTGTGAAATTAGAGGTAAAATACCTGATATCGCATTCAGAGGAAAAGGTGTAATGAAGGATTGTGGAGTGAAAGTAGATTACATAGGAAACTACCTAACTTTTGATAATCAAGAGATACGTGTTAATGAAAAAATAATAGACGTTACTGGTGGAATTGTAAATGATAAATACGGAAATGTCGCAACCCTGACGGGTGGAATAACACATGAATTTTTTAAAGATTTAAAATTAAATTTATCCATTGACTCAGATAAGTTTTTAATGCTAGAAACCACTAAAGCGGATAACTCCTCTTATTTCGGAACTGGTATTGGGTCTGGTAATATTACCTTTTCTGGCCCTTTTTCTCAAGTAGATATTGTCATCAATGCAACAACAGGTATTGGTACCGTTCTTAATATTCCAGTAGAGTCTTCTGACGAAAACTATGATGAAAGTTTAATCCAGTTTGTTGATGCAGGTACATTATTGGATTTTAATAAAGACACATTGGTTCGAGAAGAAAGATTGCTTTCAGGAACCAATGTAGAAATCAATTTATCTATGACACCTGAAGCGGATGTAAAAATAATTTTCAATGAGCAACTCAACGATGTTATTTTTGGAAACGGAAGAGGAAACATCAGAATGGTCATAAAGCGTGATGGTACATTTGATGTTTTCGGAGACTATATAGTTGAATCAGGAGAATATCTTTTTACTGCATTGGGGATCGTTGCAAAACCATTTAAAGTAAAGCGCGGTGGAACAGTAACTTGGACTGGTGATCCCATAAATGCAAACTTAAATATTGAGGCAGAATACATAGGAATAGATTCTCCAGTAAATGTATTTTTAGCAGAGTATATATCTGAGGATAACCAAAATCAATACATTGAAGCTAGCCAAAAAACACGGGTTGATTTGAGTTTGCTAATAGGTGGGACATTATATAATCCAGATATCAATTTTGATATTAACTTTCCTGAATTACAAGGAGAAATACGTTCTTTTGCAAATAACAAAATGACTATTTTAAGACAAAATCCTACTGATATGAATGACCAAGTTGCAGGTCTTCTTTTATTCGGTAGTTTTCTGCCCACCAATAACCCTCTAGGAACTTCTTTTGTCTCTGGTAGTAATCTACTACGGACTGGCTACAACACATTAAGTGAGTTTGTTTCTCAGCAATTGTCATATTTAGTGTCTGGATTGATAGAGGAAGCTTTGATAGAAGATGGATTATTACGAGGTATAGATTTTGAAATTGGCTTCAGTAAAAATGCAGAAATTGTCGATGGCGCTTTTGATAATACAGGCCTAGCTCCAGATGAAATACAAGTCAATTTTAAACCTAAATTTAAAAACGATCGATGGTCGATTGACCTAGGAACAAACTATGTCCGAGAATCAACAATCGGAATCAATAATTATGTCTTTTATAACTATACGTTAGAGTATGCACTTACACAAGATAGAAGATTAAAATTGAGGGTTTATGGTAAAAATGATTTTGACGAAATCATTGCAGATAGAGAATGGAAATATGGTGTAGGTATAAATTTTAGAAGAGAATTTGGTACCTTAGAAAAATTTAAAGAAGCATTTAAAAAAGACATAAAAGCTTCTATAAATACAGACATTAATCCTAATAAAAATTAATCGATTTCTCCTGTAAAATTTGCTGCTTCCTTCCTGTTTTTAAATCCCATTTTTGCATAGAGATTATTGATGTGCGTTTTTACTGTGCTTAGTTCAATAAACAACATACTTGCGATTTCCTTATTGGATTTTTGTGCTTTAATAAGTTTGAAAATTTCTTTCTCCTTTTGAGTGAGACCATCCAATTTTTTGACCTTGCTTTGATTCAATTGTTCTAACTGAAACACAAGATTTTTCAATTTAACTACTTTCATTCCTAATATAACAGACATTCCAAAAAACAATAATATCAATATGTTTTTGATGTCAATATTTGTTGGTTCATTGGGATTATGGTATTCTAGTTTTTTCTTATAGTCAGAAAGGTAGCTATTATTTGGTAATGCTAATTCAAGCCGATCTTTGAATGAATTATAAAAACCTTGGTTTGCAATGTAAAAGTTGTCAAAATCTGTATTTATTACTGCAGCTAGAGAGGGCATGATGTGTTGGCAAGTATCGCTAAATGTAATTAAGTCATTATTAAGTTTTTCTTTAGAGAGTCTTAGTTCTCCAGGGAATTTAATTTGAGAAAAATAAAAACTCGGAAAGACAATTTTTGATAATGAAGCCATCATTTTATTGTCTAGATCTCCCGCGATTTGATATCCTGCAAATGGAGGAGAAAGGGTAGAATCAACAGATATTTCTACATGAGAATTATTGTCTAATACTAAATGAATAAAATTATGATCTCCTCCATCCACATACAGACAGGCATCAAATTCTGTATTATTCGATTTGATTAAGTATAGTCTGTAGAATTTTTTTTCTTTTGGTAAATTATTTCCAGTTAGGACAAAACTTCCATCTTCTAAAATATCCGTAGCATCTATTATCAGGTCTGGAAAAGCACTATAGTAATCATCGATTTTCTCCACTGATGCTAAGAAAATTTGTGGTTGCCAATCTTCATTAAAGTTAATCTTGCCACTTATTTTATAGTTTGCAAAAACTACACTAATTGAAAATAATACAATTACAAGAGACAAACCTTTTTTAAATTTCATAGTACTTCGATTCTTTTATTCTAACGGAAGAATCCATTCATTATGGCGAAAGCTGTAATTTTTTAATTTACAAATGCTAAAGTTACGATCATACACTGCTTGCTTTTCTCGGCCATTCATACTCGTTATTATATTTAACTCAAATCGTATATCACAAGCGTTTTTATTTGGAATTTTGTTGATCAATCCTTTTAAAAATTGTGGCAATAAAGTTGGATAGTAAATTAAGGCATTCAACTGTTGATCTGATATCTTTACATTTGGTCGATACTCTACGTTGGTAACATTATCAAAAACAAAAACCTCAAATTCATGAACGGTCTTATGCGGTGTTTTCATTCGCCAACTGACGAATTTCCCTTCCCCAGTCCAATCTACATTTCCTGGAATAAAATAATGCACCGTAGGAAGTACAATTTGAATAATTATAAATATAGCAATAATTGATTTTTGAACTAAGCTATATGTGTAAAAAGAAAAGTCCTCTAATTTTGGAATGTTTAAAAACAAAAAAATGACACCTATCATCAATATTGGAAATATGCCAATATTCAAGGTTAAAAAATTAATTGTATGAAAGATGATTAATATAAATATTGAAAATTTTCGTAACGGCTTGAAAAGTAAAAGCGGAGCAATAATCAAATCTATCAGCAATCCCGAGTAAGTATAAAATGGAACTAAAAAATCTATAGATACCCCATAACTTTTTATCGCTCCTGATTCAAATACTGAACGCATTACATTACCTGAAAGCCAATCCGAATTTAATTTCGCAATTCCACCATATACATATACCAAGATTGTCTGAAAAATAAGAAGATAAACAGTAGAAGGATTTAAATGCTGAATAAATTTACTTCTATTAACATTGTCATAATTATTTCTGAATGAGCTAATTATAAATATAAATAAGAATAATGCAACTAAATAGTAATGATTATTATAATTACTTACTTCGACCAAAATAAAGTATACATAGATAACCAAATAACTAATTAATGAAATACTAGAAATAATACCTCTAATTAGTATCCCGATCGCCAATAAACCCATTAAAATAGAAAGAAGCTGCATAATAAGCGTTGGCGCTATTTGTACAGCATTAAATAAGTCAAACTTAAATTGGATTTCTGTCGATTTACCAAAGTTAGTCCAGCAATCAAACCATCGATATGATTCAAAAATCAAACAACCAGAGAAGATTATTAGGAATGTTATATGGCTATGTTTAAAATTAAACAAGACGATCTACTTTTTTAGTTTTTTTATTAATAGCAAATACAAATTTGTTTATATATTTACTATTTACAATATTAGAACCTTGTAAAAAACAATTCGGAAATTGTTTAGCCTAATGTAGGTTATAGTTTAAACTAATTTGATTAAAAACCACCTGAAAATGAAAAATATCTTGATTTTTTGTTTCGTCATGTCTTATACTTTTGGACATACACAAACAGAATCTGCAACATCAGAATTTGATATCGTAGCCAAGGAAATCATTGATCTCATCAATGCGGATGATTATACTTCACTATCATCTTATATTCCAGACACATTAGATATTATGTCAATGAGAGGCTCAGAATTCATGAAGAATAAGAGGACTCAAAATATGATGAAAAATCATGTGAAATTTCAAAATGACATTCGAGTCAGATTACAAAACGACTTTATAAAAGTATCTCAACAATTAAAGTCAAAAGGGTTTAAAAAATCCCATATCAAACAAGTCAAACATAAATTTAGAGGTAATGGACAAAGTAGTGTCGTAGAACTCATTTGCGACAACGGAAGCACTATGAAATACTCAATTTTTATTTCACCAATCTTTAAGTGGAATAATGAATACAGATTATGGGATTCAATCATTGTCAAAGACCAAACCAACTAAAATGAAAAAATTTATATTTATACCAATATTTTCTGCACTTTCCTGCATTATTTTTGGCCAAGCAACAGTCACAGTTACTGTAACTGGTGGTTCGACAACCTTAAATGCAGATTGTGACTTATTCGGAGATTCTGATAACTTATGGGCCATTAGTGTACAAGATGGTCCTGATGTCGATGGAAATGGTTTTCCCTTAAGTTTTCAATATGAACAACTTAATGGGACTAGTCAAAGTGCGCCAAATGTCCCAGCGCAAATATTTTCGGAGATGTACAATGCATGTATACCAAATATGCTTTTATTTGAATGGAAAGGATGTGAAGATGATGGTGGATTGGGATTTACTAACTGCGATAGTGATGGACAAGGAACAAATGGTACACAAAATGAAATGATCCCTTTAGCTCCTGGAACAACAACATTTAATGGTTTTGGAACGAATGGTCCTGGTGGTACATCATGTGCAGAAGCAGATTATTCGATCACTGTCTCTGTCACGGTAGATGGTGCGCCTAGTTTACCTACAGTACCGGATAACATTTGTGATGCACCGTTATTGACTGCTGATTGCTCTGTTACAGAGTGGGCTTGGTGTGGAGATCAAACTTATGAGGCGGATGAACTTGTATTAGACCCTCCAGGACAAATTTATGATCCAGGCGTACTAAACATGAGTGTAGGGGGAACTGCATGGTTTGCATTTACAATGCCAGCAGGTGCTATTTCTATTACTACCGACCCTAATGGCAACACCCAGATAGGAACTGAGTTCGTCATTTATCATGCAGTTGATGGATATGGCTGTGATGGCTTTGTGGCATGTAATCCTCAACCTTATTCAAAATATGCATACTTAAATGCACAAGATGGTGCCTTTGCCGATTTAGGTGGTCCACTCTCTACTTCATCACAGGCAGATCTCGAACTAGATTGTAATGATTTATTGGCAGGTGCAAATGGCCTGATTCCTGGTGAAGTATATTACATAGCGGTAAGCTCTGATGATGCAAATGAATTAGGTCAGTTAGATATTGCTATTTGCTCAGAAGACACTGAACTTACAAGTAATAGACCTACATATGATATCCCTTGTGGAGCAATAGATGCTACAGCTAATGCTGCAAGTACAACCATTAGTGACAACGCAACTACTACTGAAGATTTTAGCATTGATAGAGGTTGTGCTTTTGATGATGAAATAATTGTTGACGATCCACATGTGTATGATTTAACTGGAGTAGATCCTAATGGAGATATTGCAGAATCATCAGTTTGGATTTCATTCGTTGCTCCTGCAAGTGGGCAAGTAAGTATAGAAGCCAATATGTCCTTGCAAGGAGAACAAATGGCTTTATTTGAATATGATCCCGCATTTGCACCTGGAACGGATGCAACACTTTCCTGCGCCAATTTAACAGCTATTGCATTTAGTGATGGCGGCGCTCTAGGTAATGATATTGCTGAAATAGATGCAAGTTGTCTAGAACCCGGATATACTTACTATGTTGTTTTTGATGAACCTACTGTTGCAGCAGGTAATATGAACGTTTGGATTTATGACCAATCTGTTGCTTATCCTGGAGGTCATCCTCCTTGCGTAGATGCTGCTCGATGTGACCAACTCGGGACTGGAATTGTAGGACCTGGAAATGACAATATGTGTTTGGCACTGGCTGATGCTTCCTACGAAGTTCCAGTAAATGCCATAGGATCTTGCGGTGCATTATCTCTTGATGGAGATAATTCTAATGCATGCATAGAGAAATTTGCTGGAGAACCAATAAATGGTGGAGGAATGACCACATGGCATTACTTTACTGTGCCAAACTCAGGCTCTGTAGAAATTAATTTAACTGCAAACACAGCTTTAAATTATAATGTGTATAATACTTTTGATGGAACAACTGCAGGGTGCTATGGTGGATTAGCATCAAGAATATATGAATCTACTACTGGCTCTTGTGAATTAAATCCTTGTGTCAATGGATGCTCAACATGTGGACCTACTACTAAATGTTGCTTAACTCCAGGAGAAGTGTTAGCAATTCAAGTTGATGCCGCAGGCGCTGCCGCAGCTGGGCCATATACTTTGGAAATTAACGAAATAGAAGTGACTGCTGGCGAAATATCTTATGTCGATCCTGATGGAGAAACTGTTACAAATGCGACAACCGATCCTGCTGCTGAAGGACCAGCAATCTTTTGCAATGGAGAAGTATTAACTCCTTCTAGTTCTGCAACAGAATGTCCTCCAACTTCGTACTGCGTAGCAGAGACTTCTTGCGATTACCCAGGATGTATGACTATAGGATATGCAATACACAATTCTCCAACAGCTCCAACAGATATATCTGCAATCACTATATATGAATCCGATGCACCTGGTGGCACTGCAGGTTATATAAACGATGGAAGCACTTCTATTCCAACATGTTCAGTAGTGTATTTATCACCGCTTGTTGATGGCAATAATGCAGACAATACTTGGGGTGATATTTGTCCTTCCGCAGTTATGGGAGAGCCAGCACCTGTAGTATTTTTAACAGAAATGACAGCTACTCCTGTAGCACCAGTTGCAGGCGCAGATTGTTCAATAACTTTTGATATATCAGGTGGTATGCCTTGTTTTGATGGTTCTGATTACCTCTTTACCGTTGCAGGTACCGATATTTCAGGAACATCAACAGGTGGGACTATAAGTTTTATAAGCACAAGCAATGCCAATCCATTAATGGTCACAGTTACTGATTCAGAAGGTTGTTCTATCGAAGTCGCTGTCGATGCATCCGCCTGTGTAGTTACATCATGCACCATCACCAACGGTACATGGTCTAAAGGTTAATCATATCTAATTAATTAATTGAACAAACTAAAAAATTAGGTATGACAAAAAATTATAAAATAAATAAATTACGAAACTTTTGGTTCTCTGTAATTGCTGTATTTATGTCGAGTTTTGCTGTCGCGCAGACTTGCTCATTTACAGTAACCAACAGCGGAGCAATAGGAGGTGATACAGAATATTACTTACAACTTGATGAAGCAGGGAATATTGCTGCAGTTATTTTAGGTGGCAGTTCTGTCACTTTAACTGGAGCAGAAGTTGGATCCGTAACACAATTTTTATATTTGGTGTATGATTCAACTAATCCTCCAACAAATGTACCACCGCAAGTAGGCAATAATCCAGCAGACATTGTAGGATGTACCAACGATTTTATGGGAAGTCCAATATTTTTGGAGTGTTTATGTAGTTCAGATTTAATATCGGCAACATACAATCCAGGAACTGTTTCTGGTGACCTTTTACAATATTTTTTAACAGACGAAACTGGTCTTGTCGTAGAAACAAATACTTCAGGAAATTTTGGAATTGATGAATCAAATGGCGATTATTTTATTTATGCACTGAATTATGATTCTGCCAATCCTCCTTCTACAATCCCAGTGGCGGGGGCTAATATCAGTGATTTTTCTAATGATGGATGTTATAATTCAGATTTCTTAAATCCAGGCTGTTGTGTACAGAAAATAGGATGTTGTCCAGATGTTTTAACAGAAAATGATTCTGCGACAATCTGTTCAGGAGGTCTTGCCAATGAAATAATAGATTGGCAGAATAACCTTGAGGCTGATCCTACAATAATCGCTGCAGTAGCAGATATAAATACAGATGCAACTATTATTTATTCTACTACAATGAATCCAACAGAAGCAATTCCGCCAGTCATTGGAACGGCAGACGGGATACATACTGCACCTACAAGTTGCGCCCTAGAGAATCAAATCACCTTTGCCTATATATTGTGCTACGGACCTAACGGAGTCGTAGGTGGTGGTGACGATGTCTATATATTAGCAGGAGTGTTTACATTAATAGTATATCCTGCTATACAAACACCAAATGAAGCAGAAGTTCTTTGTACCAATACAATCACCACTTTTTGCTCAGATATTTTAGGTGTGGCTTCTAATCCAACAGGTGGAGCAATGCTTTCAAATTGGAATGCTTCAACAGGTGTGTACACTTCTTTGCCTGGAGATTTAGCAGGAACAATTGATATTATGATAACTAGCAGTATCGTAGGATCACCTTGTACAGATGTTGTAACTATTACAACGCCAGCTTGTCCAGCAGGATGTCCAGCGGTAACACCAATAAACGGTGCAGCATCAATTTGTAGCGGTTCATTGACAGATGAGATTACTACATGGCAAACAGCATTGGAAGCAGATGCTAGCGTTATAGTCGCACTATCAGATTCGAATACAGATAATAGTATAACCTATAGTACTGTTCCAACAAACTTAAATGATGCTAGTTGTACAGATTTATTAGAGATGATGACAGCAACTATAAATTGTTTTGGAGCAGATGGAATAGATGATAGTGGGGCTAACGATGATATGTTGATAACATTAGGGACTTATAGTTTGACTACATTCCCAGCCGCACAAGATCCATTAGATGGATTGATAAATTGTGTAAATACACCAGTTATAAATTGTACAGGTGATGGTTTTTCTGCGACAGCATCTAATGCAACAGGAGGTGCAGATATTTCTAACTGGGATGGGTCAATGTATACTGCTCAGCCAGGTGACTTGGCAGGAACAGTAGAAATATCTGTTACAACGACCAATGGTTGTATGATGACACATACTATTGCAACGCCAGCTTGCCCAATAGATTGTATGGCAATGGCACCAACCATTAGTCATACGGCAGGAACATGTACTTTTAGTAGTGATGAAATGGAAAATACAACTGGAACATTTATTACTGAATATATAGTAACAGATGGTCCAAGTGGAATAATAATAGATGTATTCGGTTCACTTGCAGAAGCAGAAACCGCAGCTTTAGCAGAAAATACTGCAAATGGAGATGCATGTATACAAGCGATAAATCATGAAGGCTTAACAGATATAATTGCCAATGTGGATGCGCAAACTGGCGGTTTGCTTTGTAGTTCAGGATTAGTAGTTTGTCCAGTAAATGAATTGTCAGTATTGTATGGAGCATTAGCCGGAGCGGGAGCAGCGTTGACTGCAGCAGATGTAATTGCATTAATAGGTCCACCGGGAGAAGGAGTAACAGGTTTTGATCTAGGAGTTTTAATCAATCTGCCAGCAGGCTTTTTAGTAGTTGATATTCCACCATTTTGTTATGCCTTAGGAAATGAAGATTGCATTACTACTGCGGAATGTATAGATAATAGTTGTATGGCAATGGCACCTACCATTAATCATACTGCAGGAACATGTACTTTTATTAGTGATGAAATGGAAAATACGACTGGAACATTTATTACTGAATATATAGTAACAGATGGTCCGAATGGAACAATAATAAATGTATTCGGTTCACTTGCAGAAGCAGAAACCGCAGCTTTAGCAGAAAATACTGCAAATGGAGATGCATGTATACAAGCGATAAATCATGAAGGCTTAACAGATATAATTGCCAATGTGGATGCGCAAACTGGCGGTTTGCTTTGTAGTTCAGGATTAGTAGTTTGTCCAGTAAATGAATTGTCAGTATTGTATGGAGCATTAGCCGGAGCGGGAGCAGCGTTGACTGCAGCAGATGTAATTGCATTAATAGGTCCACCGGGAGAAGGAGTAACAGGTTTTGATCTAGGAGTTTTAATCAATCTGCCAGCAGGCTTTTTAGTAGTTGATATTCCACCATTTTGTTATGCCTTAGGAAATGAAGATTGCATTACTACTGCAGAATGTGTTCCCCCAGTTGAATGTAATCCAAACAGTGGAATAATATCATTAAAGTCTATACCTGCAGGTACAGGAAATTGATTTTAATAAATGTATGATCAAAAGAGAGACTTTGTTGATAGTAATAAAGTCTCTCTTTTTTATTTTTAGGAAATTTATTTCCGTTAGTAAATAAAAAAGAAGCTAGTTTGAGAAATACTAAAGCTATTCCATTTAACATTCCGTATTCAGCATCCAAATGCGCAGAATATGTCAATGACGTAATGAATTCAAAAAAGCTTGGAGGAAATGGTAAATACACTCAATTGTGTCACGATTATTTTGAAAATAAATTTGGATTCAAAAAAGTATTATTAACGAGTTCTTGTACTGATGCGTTAGAGATGTGCGCTCTTTTGGTAGATGTTAAAAATGGAGACGAGGTAATAGTGCCTTCTTATTCTTTCCCTTCTTCTGTAAATCCCTTTTTGATGCGTGGCGCAAAAATAGTATTTGCGGATAGTTTACCAAATCATCCAAATATAGATGTAGATAAAGTTGAGCGCCTAATTACTCCCAATACCAAAGCTATTGTCACGGTACATTATGGAGGGATTAGCGCCAATACCATTAAACTAAGGCATATTTGTGACGAAAATGATATTATCTTGATCGAAGATGCAGCCCATGCCATTGATGCAAAACATGAAGAGAAATATCTTGGGTCAATTGGGCACTTAGCGGCTTTTTCTTTTCATGAGTCTAAAAATATTCAATGTGGTGAAGGTGGTTTACTGATTATAAACGATGAAAAATTTATAAATAGAGCTGAGGTAATTTGGGAAAAAGGAACCAATCGCGTTCAATTTAAAAAAGGCTTAATACCTTATTACAATTGGATAGATATCGGTTCTTCTTTTATGCCTTCAGAATTAGTGGCTGCTTATTTATTGGCACAGCTAGAAGAATTAGAATACATTCAAAAAAAGAGGATAGCGCATTGGAATTTATATTATAAATTATTGCATAGATTGGAGGCAATTGATAAAATTAGATTTCCAGAAATTCCAGAATACGCAATAGGCAATGCCCATCTTTTTTATATATTTTGCAAATCCAAAGAGCAAAGGTTGAATTTGGAAAAGTATTTGAATTCAATGCATATCAAAGCTTTCCCGCATTACACCCCTTTACATAAGAATCCTTATTTTGTTGATTTATACGACAGAGAAGAATTGCCAAATTCAATAACTACTAGTAATTGTTTATTAAGGCTACCATTATATGTTGAATTGACAAATTCTGATATTTTGAATATTTCAAACTTAATATCATCATATTTGATTAAATAGATGTGGCCTAAATAGGTTAAATCCTTACAACATTTGCGAAAGATTATCTCCCATACATTAATTTTTTTATATTTGTAATTTATTTGTTTACAATAATAACCGACCTGAATTTATGATTTATTCTACCAACATCAGTAAATCTATTTATGCTCTAATATTATTTATGTTGAGCAATATATACATCAATGAGGTGTTAGCACAATGTACAGCGCCAGCTGGTTGTGATGCTAGTTGTCCTTCAGTGTGTGTAAGTGATGCAACTCTTGCAGGTATTGCTGGAGGACTTTGTCTTGGAGGAACTACACAATTACTTTGCTTAGATTGGAATGGACAAGGTGATCCATCTACGATTACGTTAGATTATTCTTTGACACCTTCTCTTGGAGAAACTGTCGCTTTAGTTGGGAATGCAGCAGGAGATCAAGTATGCATTGAAGTTACAACGCCTGAAGCTACTGATTGCAATATTACAGAAACTCAATTAGCAATTAATGCCATTACGCCTTCTGGTGGATGTACACTCGGCTATGATTTAAATATATCCCAACCATTAGCTGTTTCTGAACAGGGTTGTGATATCAATACTGGAACTATTTTTGGATTTTTAGATCTTTTGACAACACTTAATGGGCAATTGCCTCCTTTAACTGTTTACCCTTCTTATGAAGTAATAGTTACTGATCCTGTATGCGATGGAGATAATGGGTCAGCAGTACTTTCAGTAAATGGAACAGAATGCACTTCAACAGCTGGAACCGCTGGTATATCGAATGCTTGTCCGTCTACTACAGACACTGACGGAACATTAGTCTATGATTTTTCAACGTTTTCAATCGGAGCTTTAGCGGACGGGACCCAAATTACAATTACAGAGGCTGCAGCTGCAAGTTGTGTAACTGGTAATGTGTCTGATAATATAACGGTAGATTGTTTAATGTCTTGTGCTTCATGCCCAACAGTAACGGCCGTAGGCGCAAGCGCTACAGAATTCTGCCACAATGCTGCTGTAACAATATGTGTAGATTTTGATGCAGCGGCAGATGATGTAACTGTTAATGGGGCAAGTGTTGCTGTCGCAGGAGATACTCAAATATGTTATGATGTGACTGCTAATAATATGGCTTGTGCGTCGGCTGACGAAACCAATACGCCTACAGTTATGTGTACATTAACAAATATGCCGATTGCAATTCCAAATGATGCAATGTGGACTACTTATCCAATGTTAACAGAAATTATAACTGCACCTGATTGTAGTGGTGGAGCTGGATCTGCTGTTTTAATGGCAGGAGATGGTACAATGTGTCAAAATATTCCAGGAGTAGCTGGTACGCCAAATGTATGCCCTGCGACTGACGATGTAGATGCCACTTTGACCTATGATTTTACATCTTTTAATGACCCAATTGGTTGTTTTGTTGGTACATCAGGAATTGCTCCAATTGATTGTGCTGTAGCTTGCGCGGTTTGTACAGTAGATGTAAGTGCAGCTCCTGCTGCACCGATAGTAACAGAAAGTGTTTGTGAAGCTGATGATGTAACTTTAAGCGGTGGTATTATTGATTATAGTGGTGTAGTTTGTCCAGCAGGATCAACATTACAATATTCTGATGATAATGGTGTAACTTGGGGTATAACAACAATTGATTATAATCAAACAGATGCAATTACAGTATCTGTAAGATGTTTATGTGATGAAGATATGGTTACTGTTAGTCCGATCACTAGTATAACTACTGTTCCAGATGTATGTCCTACTTGTACAGCAGACTTAAGTGTAGCTCCTGCAGCGCCAATAGTAACAGAAAGTATTTGTGAAGCAGATAATGCAACTTTAAGTGGTGGCGTTATAGATTATAGTGGCACATCTTGCCCAACTGGATCTGCTATCGAATATTCTACAGACGGTGGATTAAATTGGGGATCAGTAGCACCAAGCTATGATCAAATGAATTCAGTAACAGTGGATATAAGATGTTTATGTGATTTTGAAGGAACAACAAGTAGCGTTACAACAATATCTACAGTACCTGGAATTTGTATTCCATGTGATGCAAGTCATGGAACAATATCAATTAAGTCGGTTTCTGGAGGAAATTAAAAAAAATAAGTTTTAAAATTAATGAAAGAGCTTTCTCATACGAGAAGGCTCTTTTTTTATTGCTCCTTATACATTGTATTATTCTGTAATGTATAATTTATTTAATTACAGATATTTACAAAGGAAAGAGAAGCATTCCTAAACTAAAATTAATCCCTCAATACAGATATAAAATAAAGCTGAGAAAAAACTTATTTTATTTTGGTAATAATTTTCAAATTACATCGCCTATCGATACCCGTTTTTATTGACTTTTTCCTTAATTTAGCTGCTTATACAACCAACTAGAATGAAAAATACTTTTTGTAAAAATTGTGTGCTGTTTTTCGCTACTGTTTTTCTATACAACATTCATGCGAATGCGCAATGTGTGACAGGAAATGCAAGTGGAAATGCTAATCTAATAGATTTAGGTGGCAATAGTTTTCAATTAGCTTGTGATGGTGGAAACGTAGATATAACAAGTACAACATACAATAATGCTACAGTGCCTTCATCCATTATACAATGGACTTCTGGACAAACTGGAGATTTTATATTTACTCCAGATTGTAATAATTTAGGCTGTTTTGAGTTTACACCTTGCATACCACAGGGGACTGTAATACCGCAACAATGTGTTCCTTTTAACACTTTGGGCATTCCGCTTACAGGAAGTGTTCCTGCAGGCTCTAGCATTGATCTAAATTTTAACATAGCAGGGCTTTGTTATATTGAAGGAGCAGTTTACAGTGGCGCATTAGGCATTAATTTGGCAGGTGCTGGAGATGTAAGCCTCTCTGTAACTCAACCAGATGGAGTAGTCCAAGGGCCCTTAACTTTCGGTATAGATTTAATTAATGGGCTTTCACCTATTCCATTAAGCTTATTGGGCTTAAATGTAGATCCCAATGGAGACTGGTCTATTACACTTTCAGATGCAGGAGCTGGATCGTTTTCTTATACGATTGATGGGGCAAGCGAAATTTGTATTGATCAGATTACGACTTCTGCTTTAGAATGCGGAGATCCAGTAGAGATTTGTGTAATTGGAGGATGTCCTGCTTTTGTTGATGCGCAAGCTTCAGAAACAGAGATTTGTAGTGGAGGAATGTTTGATTTAAGTGCTACATTGGACCCAGACGGTGCACCCAACGTAACGTATTTATGGAGTGGAAATGGTATTGATGCTTCAAATCAAAATAGCCCAAATCCAATGATTACCTTAGAGAATTTGGGTTGTGATCCATCTCAAGAAGATTATTTACTGACCCTAACTTGTACAAATGATGGAAGTATTGTTGTAATGGATCACATGATTTCAGTGCTGGTTTATCCAGATATTGATCTTAATTCTGTGGTAATTGACAATACGACAAACACACAAGATCCTGGATGTAGTATAGAAATATCATATCCTCCTTGTCCAGCTTATGTAATTAGTGGACAAACCGCATTTACTCCTGGTGATAATGGGACATCAGTAATTTATACCATATCAAATGGGAATACGGCTTGTGATGTTCAACTAAGCAGTATTATAAATTGTCTTGGTGATTGTACTCCGGCAAGTGCTACTGTGACAGTTTCTGACTGTGATGTAAATGGAGAATTTACAATAAACGTTGTGATCGATGATTTAGGAGATTCTGAGACTATTGAGATCGTACTTTCAAGTGGAGAGACATTAATGGATATTAATACAACAGGTGGTCCATATACTTTTGGTCCATTTTCCAGTAATGACATTATCAATATAAAATTGCTTGATTCAAACGATCCAAATTGTAGTACTAACCTTGGGGAATATACTCAAAATTGTGCTGTATGTCCTTCTTTAGTAAGCATTGATCCAATTGCTACTGATGAATGTTCAGGAGCCAACATTACATTAAACGCAACAGTGGATTCAGGAGTTGAAGGATTGGATTATAGTGTTCAATGGTATGAAAATGGAACCCCAATCGCTGGAGGAACAACGGTTAATTATGTTCATACCGTATTCGCTCCAAATAGATGTAATGCTACAACAAACACTTATACTGTAGTTTTAACGTGCTTAAATGATGGACCTACTGGTAATATTGGAATGCTTAACAGTGATCCAATTAATGTATTTCCAATTCCAGAACTCGGAGTTGACTTTGTATTTGAAAATTGTTCAGCCACACCTGTCGATATTTGTGGAGGATTAATGATTGATATTGCTGGCGCTGTAGATCCACTACCTGGAAATTCAGCGGCTGTGAATTATACCGTATCCATACCTGGTGCACCTGCTGCTTGCCAAGCAACAGGAAGTGTAACCGTAACTTGTCCTGTTTGTAATGATTATCCTGGAGATGCTACTTCGACAGAAACAGTAGTATGTTGGGGAGAGTCTTTTAACGTAGCAAATGTTAGTGCATTAGTAACAACATTGGGTTATGAGGTAGGATATGCAATTACACCTGATCCTGCATCTGCTTATGCAACAACTGCTGATTTATTGGCGGCAAGTCTAAATGGGGCAAATGGTGCTTTTGCAGCTCCTGGATCTATAACTCCAGAAACATATGTAAATGATGGTTCAGTTTTGTTGACACCAACAGACCCTTGTGGTGAATTGGTTTATGTAACGCCATTTTTGTCCTTTGCATGTCAAGGGTATCAAGCAGTTAATGAGAGTGGTGTTATAGAAACTCCTGCAGGTATGGATTTTGTTGCAGGAATATATATGACACCAGGTATCAGTGGTACTTCTTTATCAATTCCGCAAGTACCTTATTGTCCAAATTTAGTGACTTATAACGTTGAGATGTGCGTTGATGACCAAACGAATGATGGGGCAGGTATTGGTTTTGGAATATGTGCTGCAGGAGAAGATCCTATTCAAGAATCCTCGTTATTTGGTTTAATAGATGGTTTACCTGGGGGAATTTTTTCTAGTTTTCCAAACATTAATGACGTTCATGACTCACAACAAAATGTGTGTTATGCAGAGAATGGTTGGACAATGAATCCAACTGGAGAACAGATAAATATCGTTACGGTAAATATTCAAGATTTTTGCCCAGGAGGAAATGATAATGATTTTATGGCATACGATTTTACTGTTGATGTAGTTTGTAATACTTCTTTCCCGACTATATGTCCTGAATGTGATGTACTAGGTAGATCTGTTGCGGTGAGATTATTACCACAAGTAACTTTAGAACCTATCGTTGAGCCAGCTGCTATTTGTGATGGTGATGTAATTAATTTGAATGATTTTAATCCAAATCCTACTATAGCAGCAAATGGAAATTATACTTGGTACGAAGGACCAAGTGCTGGAGGGATAGAAATTCCAAATCCTTTAGCATTAGTGCCAGCTGTTGGAACAACACAATATTGTGTATCATATAGTTTCTGTGAATCTGGCGATTGTCTAACAGAAACTTGTGTAAATATTACAGTCGATCCATTGCCTGCTTTAATTGCGCCAACTTTAGGTCCTATTTGTAAAGGAGAAGCATTTGATTTGTCATCAGTAGAAGCAGATATTGCTACAGGAGGAACTTTTGTATGGTACTTGGGTGGCGAAAAAGGAGTCGGTGCAGAATTATCAAGTGTTACTGCTGTTATTCCTATTGGTTCTGAACTATATTGTGCAGAATTTACAGATGGAACGACAGGTTGTGTAAATACTATTTGTTCGACATTTACTTACGATGAATTACCTATTCTGTTGCTAGCCGCACCAATAATTTGTGAAGGTGATGACTTGGAATTGACAGATTATAACACTGATATAACAACTGACGCTGGAACCTTTGTATGGTATGATGCTGATCCTGACCAAGGAGGCATTGTGTTAACTTCAACTTTGTTTTCACCATATGATCCAGCAATAAATGGGACAGAATTTTGGGTTGAATTTACAGATATGCTTACTGGTTGTATTTCTACCATAAGTATAAATGTAACAGAACAAGCAGCACCAATTTTAGTTGCACCATCTGCTACAATATGCGCTCAAGATATGTTAGATTTAAATGCATTAGAGGCGGCTGTTACAGGTGATGCTGGCACTTTCGTTTGGTATGATAATGATCCAACAACTACAGGAGTAGTAATTCCAAATCCTGCTATAGTTACACCTGTTTCTGGAGATATGTACTGTGTAGAATTTACGGATGATGTCACAATGTGTTCGGATTTTGTTTGTTTTAGTCCAATAGTTAATGATTTACCAGTCATTATGCCGCAAACACCAAATGTATTTTGTGCCGATTCAGGGCCATATGATCTTACCAGTTTTGAAGCTACTATCGGAACGGGAACTTTTGTTTGGTACGATGATGACCCAGCAGGAACAGGTATTGCAATAGTTGATCCAACAATGGTTGCTCAAGCCAATGGAACAACTTTTTCTTATTGGTTTGAATTAACTGATCCAACCACCAATTGTGTATCAGTAGCAAGTATAGATATTCAAGTAACTGATGTTGTTATGGGTGGGGTAGCAAATTATAATTGTGTCACTGGAATGTTAGAAATAGATCTTACGCTTGTTACAGGAGGTACTGCACCTTATATGGTCTCTGCGTCTTCGCCAAATGTCGCTGGAGATATTATCTTAGATGGAGAAATGTACTCTGTTATTATTGAAGATAGTAATGGATGTGTACATATGACTTTAAC
>JAHDBF010000005.1 GCA_020630525.1 Saprospiraceae bacterium | reverse complement strand
AACATATTAAATAAAATTATAATATATTAGAGCGATTTATTTAGTAAAACATCGTTTCGTGAGTTATAATGTCCTTTTATGTATTGTTTTCTTTTTATTCTCTTGCAATGCATCGGTTGTAGAGTCACAAGTAAATAGTGTGGCCAAGACTAATGAGTTAAAGGTAGGCGCACAGCAATTAGAAAAATACTTGCCTTTAATAAAAGACCGATCTATAGCTATAGTAGCTAATCAGACTAGTCAGATAGATAATACACATTTGGTAGATACTTTACTTGCTCTAGGAATAAATGTAAAAAAGATATTTGCCCCCGAACATGGATTTAGAGGGAAGGCTGATGCTGGTGAAAAAATCGCTGATGGCAAAGACATAAAAACAGGACTTCCCATTTTGTCATTATACGGTAAAAATCGAAAACCCTCTCACGAAATATTAAATGACATCGACCTAATCTTATTTGATATTCAAGATGTCGGATTAAGATTTTATACGTACATTTCTACGATGACTTACGTTATGGAAACTGCAGCAGATATGAGCATACCGTTTGTAGTATTAGATAGACCAAATCCACATGCGCATTATATCGATGGTCCTTTGATGGAGGACGAGTATACATCTTTCGTAGGTTTACACAATGTTCCTGTTGCATATGGAATGACGATAGGTGAGTACGCTAAGATGGTGGTAGGAGAATCATGGTTGGATTCTGATAAAAAATTAGACTTAACCATCATTCCTTGCGAAAATTATGATAGGGAAGTTAGGTATGAATTGCCGATTTCTCCTTCACCCAATTTACCTAATGCACTGTCTATACAGTTGTATCCATCGTTGTGCTTTTTTGAAGGAACAACTTTTAACGAAGGCAGAGGCACTGATGCTCCATTCCAAAGATATGGACACACTGATTACAACAACAAGTCATTTGCCTATATGCCAAAGGAAAATTTTGGAGCTAAATACCCAAAATTTAAAGATGAAGTAGTGTTCGGTAAGTCATTGTCTGAGTTAAATGTAGATTCCATTTTTAATCAAGCAAGACTTAATTTAAATTACGTGATTGATGCATTTGATCGATTGCCAAATAATCAGACTGACTTTTTCCTTGACAATAATTTCTTCGAAAAACTAGCTGGAACAAAATCATTAAGAAATCAAATCTTAGCGAAAAAGACCGAAAAAGAAATAAGAGACCACTGGCAGTCAGGTCTCAATTCTTTTCAAAAGATCAGGGAGAAATATTTATTGTATTAGACGACTAGTTGAATTAAAATTTAAAAACCAATTGCGCTTTGATTTCTGTCTGACTATCTCCAATAATTAGATTGTTTCCAGAACTGATTGCTTGTACCCGTTCGTTATTGATAAATTCAAATCTATCTTCGTATTGGGTTCTTGCAACCCTAAATTCCGCAGTTAACCAACGTGTTGCTTTGTATCTAAAATTTACATAATACCTAGAACCTTTATTGGCGAAAGCAGGAATGTAGAATTCATAAAGTATATCATTTTCGTAAGTATAAATTCTAGAATTGTAATCGTCAGTGTCAAAAATCATATACCTTGCAGACATAGAAAATGGTGATTGTGCTGGCTTATATATGAGGTCAGCATAAGCAATATTTCCATTACTCGTATAGCTATCATCTAACTTTGCCCAATGGAATTCAACCCTACTTCTTAATTCCAAAGTCTTATTGACCTTATAAGAAACGTGTGTTCTTAACCTAAGTCTTCTGGCGTTTCCTATTGTCTTAATTGTAGTATCACTAAAGTCATTTTGCTCAAAATCTACATACATAATCTGAGCATAGATGTTTAGTTTTCTCTTAATAATATAGTCTAATTTTGCTAGATATTCTTTGCCATAACTTGGTCTGTTTGAAGTGAAACTTGCCCAAGGATTTTTCCAAAAATCTGCATAAAGAGAAAGTTTCCAAGCGTATACAGGACGTATTTCTACACCCATATAGATGCCTTCTTCATTATTTATTCTTGATGATTCTCCAAATGCATTTGGGTTGATGGCTACGTAACCTCGACTGTAATTACGGTAAACTATCGATGCACTAATAGTTTTATCTAAACCTAATAATAATCCGTGAATATTGGCCCAAGTATCATAGTTTGATAACGCAGATTCTCCAAAGAAGTGCCAATTTTTAATTCTTACAGAGTAATCCACACTTAAATTATTAAGTTCAGATGGTATTTGTTGGAATGTTCTATACAACGCAGTATTTGGAACAAAATTTCCGCCAAAATCATTTTGTAAATAATTTACGGCAAAGTGAAATCTGTCTCTTTGGTATTTTACAATTCCACCATATTGCAATGCAGTGATGGTTTTTTCATTAGCTATTTCAGATAGCGTTCTATGTAATCCTCCTGTTCTTATCGAACTAAAATCTGCTTGACCTCCATCGTCTGGTGCCTCTGGATCTTCTTCATCGTCTTGCTCTACCACCGTAGCATCCAGCTTTTTATAACTACCAAATAGGCTTAATTCAATATTTTTTAAAGGACGCATTGTTGCTCCTGCACCTCGGAAATAATCATTTTCATTTACAGAGTTATATGCTCTGAAAGCTCGTCCACCTTTTTTTACAGAGTTAACCCAGCTTGATTTTCCTGACCCAAAATTATTGTGCATAATTAGACCTTGTCCCATACTCACGGTATAATCTCCAAGCGCCAAATCTTTTAAAAACTTAGTGTAGTCTTTTAAATATAAATGCGCAGTCATATAGTCAAAACCCTGCTTGTTAGAACCTTTGAAAAACTCTTCGCCAGGATCTTTTTCTAGTGTAAATCCGTATTTTAACCTATTCTCGTAGTTATGTCTGTATCTGACAAATAACCGATTGGGATCACCAAGATAGGGGGAAGTACCTTCTTCATCTTTTATAAATCCTTTTTGTTCTTCAATGATTCTCCTCCATTTTAAAAAGACTTCGTTACGGCCTTCTGCCATCATTTTTAAAATCGAATAATTAAATCTATTGCTCTTTTTTACGGTCACATAAGGAGCTAGTGCCTTTATGGTCTCAATATCAAAATCAGGAATACTTTGTAATTCTTCTATAGAAAGTAAATCTCCAAATTTTATTCTATGATCAATTAAAGCTTGGATTTGGGGTCCAGTCAAGAACAGTAATTCCGTGAGTTCTTCATAAGTTGCCGTATTGAGTTCTAAGGGTCTTTTCTTAAAATCTTCTAATCGGATAATAATGTCTGTAATGTCAAATTCGTCAGCATCAAGCTCTTCTAAATATTGTTCGAGCAATTGTTGCAATTCTACAGGAATATCTTGAGCGGATAAGTTGTTGTTAGCTATACATGAACAAGCAATCAGTAAAAATGCTTGGATAAGGTGTTTAAGAATAGTATTCATACATGCTTTGATTCTCAGTTAGGCTTTCAGTCCACCCGATAAAGTTAAAATAAATGTGACATCTTTTTTCATAACTTTCCGAGTAAGTCTTCATCAATTTACGGTTTAACTTTAATATTGCAGCCTTTTGGTCGGTAGAATTTGGGTTTTTGTTCAAAAATGCCAAAATCGCCTGAGTAGTTTGACAATATTCATTGCTCAGTTCTAAGGATCGCTTCACTCCAGTAGTTAGATTTGCTATCAATTTATAATTGCCTTGATGATAGTGACACATTAAGTGAAGCAGCTTGGCATAACTTACAATGTCTGAGCGTAGGTGGTCTTTTCTTTTGTAAATTACCTTATTTAAATAGTCAATGGCAGTTTGGTAATCACCAACCGCAATATACAACCAAGCAATCTTGTAAAAGAATATCAATGACCTATGAGAATCCAATTTCATTTTAAAATGCTCAATAGCGTCAATTATTTCAGGAATGAGTGTCAACGCTTGTTTGTATTCATTTGACAATAAAAGGCTATTTATTTTTGCATTATATAGATAGTTGAAATTTAAAATCTGAGTAGTGGCATCAAAGTCTTTTCCATGCTTTTCATTAAATTGTTCGTATCTTTTTAACCATGCTTTATAGTCTTTTTGATTTTGTAAGTAGAAATTATTTGTCAATACATAATGCATTCCTCTGATATATAAACTGGGGTCTTTGATTTGCATACTTTCATTACGGTCGAATACATCTACCCAAGCTATAGAATGGTCAAGACTCTTGTCAAAATTCATCAACATATAATGGTGCCACACTAGACTTTGATTCCACAATACTTCTTCATAAAATCCAGCGTTTTTTTGCAATGGATCAGGTTTATTACTTTCATAATATTCTTCCACCAAAAATTTTTCCATATCATTTTTGACGAATCCTAGTTTTATATATAATCCTTGGATTTTTAATGAGAGACTAGAGAGGTGAGACGTTCTGCTAATAAGTTTTCTAGATTTTTTTGATTCTCGAATGAGTGATTCTACCTTGTTTTCAATTTTTCTTGACCTAGTAATATGTCTAGATTCTATTAATTTTTGAAATTCCAAAACTTCAAGATTCATAATCTCTTGTTCCGAAGATTTGGTCAATTCCCTAATCCGCTGCAATATTTTTAGGCTTTGTAAGTACAATCCTTTTCCATAGAGAATTTTAGCGTTATCGAGCTGTTCTCTTACTTGTAAATCCACATCTTTTTTTGTGTGTATAAGTCTTAAGCTCTTTAATATTTGCGTATATAAATGTCTCTTAAGATTCGATATGTCATTGGGTTTTAAATTGGAAAAACGCTTATTGACTTTCTCTTCGTTATAGATTTTGGCTTTTTCTAGAAAATCAAACATTTGTATATACAGACCATCTTTGTTGCTTTTAATTCGATTTGCAAAGAGTTTAAAGTTCCTTTTTTCTGCTTTAGTTAGGCTTTTTATCAATAAGTAAAGTGAGTCAGAATGTACTGTGGGCATAATATTTTACTGTCTATAAGTTGTTGATATACAAGGATTAATTTACAAAATATTGTTAATGGGTATCACAAAATACAAAAATATTCAAACCTAATTAATAGATTTTTTTTAGACGATTTTCTTGTGGCTGAATTACTTTCGCCTCAGATTATAAAATACAATAAATTCTCAACTATGGGCAAAGTTAAATTAGAATATATTTGGTTAGATGGTACGCAACCTACACAGGGAATGCGCAGTAAAACTAAGGTGGTTGATGCCAAAAGTTTTAAAGGAAATCCCGAAGATTGTCCATTGTGGTCTTATGATGGATCTTCGACTAATCAAGCCAAAGGTGGTTCTTCTGATTTGCTTTTGAAGCCTGTTGCGGTGTATGAGGATCCTGGCAGACACAACGCTTATTTTGTAATGTGTGAGGTGTTAAACTCTGATGGGACTGCGCACGATACCAATGGTAGAGCTACGATCGACGATGATGATGACGATTTCTGGTTTGGTTTTGAACAAGAATATGTAATCGTCGATCCAGAAATAAATAAGCCAGTTGGTTTTCCTGAAAATGGATATCCGGCTCCGCAAGGACCTTACTATTGTTCCGTAGGTACTGGCAATGCTGTGGGTAGGGAGTTGGTAGAAGAGCACTTAGATCTTTGTATAGATGCTGGATTAAATATCGAAGGAATAAACGCCGAAGTAATGTGTGGTCAATGGGAGTTCCAAATATTTGCCAAAGGCGCAAAATCTGCTGGTGATCAAATCTGGATCGCTAGATATATATTAGAACGAACAGCAGAAAAGTATGGTTTGGTCATAGATTGGCATCCAAAGCCAGTAAAGGGAGATTGGAATGGATCTGGTATGCACGCCAATTTTTCAAATTCTAAATTGAGAAAAGCAGGAAAAAAATCGGTTTACGAAGATATTTGTGAGAAATTTAGACCTGAAGAAAGAATTAAAGAAGCAATCTCTGTTTATGGAGCATACAACGAAGAAAGATTAACTGGCTTACATGAGACACAAGCTATTGATCAGTTTTCTTACGGAGTTTCAGACAGAGGCGCATCGATAAGAATACCAATCGCTACAGTTGAAAGCGGATGGAAAGGATGGTTAGAAGATAGAAGACCTGCGAGTAATGCTGATCCATACAAAGTAGCTGCTTCTATCATCCGCACGGTGAAAAATTGATTATTATAAGGGATAGTAATTGATCAAATAAAACCGAAAATATCAAAGGGAATTGCAATTTGTAGTTCCCTTTTTTTGTGTGCTTTGGATTAAATCTTAAGTTCGTATTATCAAATCAAAATGTCAAAACAGCATCATGCCTAAAACCATTTTTAAGAACGCGCAAATAGTCAATGAAGGTAAAATCATAGAAGGAGATTTACTCATTGATAATGACAAAATTGTAAAAATTGGTGGTATCATAAGTAGGCCTGAAGCCAAGGAAGTTGATGCATCAGGATTGCATATTATTCCAGGTATAATAGACGACCAAGTGCATTTTAGAGAGCCTGGATTGACGCATAAAGCAGATATTTCTACAGAGTCAAAAGCAGCAGTTGCAGGAGGCGTTACTAGTTTTATGGAAATGCCAAATACCAATCCACAATCAGTCACACAGGCTAACTTGCAAGCAAAATATGATATTGCAAATTCCGTCAGTCCAGCGAATTACTCTTTTTTCATGGGAGCAACAAATGACAATCTAGAAGAAGTATTATTGACTAACCCAAAGGATGTATGCGGTATCAAGATTTTCATGGGTTCGAGTACTGGTAATATGCTCGTCGATAACTCTGAAACCCTAGACCGTATTTTTGCTCAAGTGCCAATGTTGATTGCTACACATTGTGAAGATGAAGGAACAATAAGGGCAAATATCGCAAAGGCACAAGAAGCGTTTGGCGAAAATATCCCGTTTGAACAACATCCAATAATTAGAGATGTTGAGGCTTGCTATTTATCAAGTTCGAGTGCTGTTGCATTGGCTAAAAAGCATAATACTAGATTGCATATTTTGCACATAAGTACTGCCAAAGAATTGGATCTATTTAGAAACGATATCCCTCTGGAGCAAAAGCGCATTACCTCAGAGCTTTGTGTTCATCATATGTTTTTTAATGACAGTTATTATCCAACACATGGTGCAAAAGTAAAGTGCAATCCTGCGATAAAATCTAAAGCAGATCAAGATGCATTGTTGCAAGGTCTGTTAGACAATAGATTAGATATCATAGCTACAGATCATGCACCGCATACTATGGAGGAAAAATCTGGTAACTATTTAAATGCTCCTTCTGGATTGCCGCTGGTACAACACAGTATAAATCTAATGTTAGACTTTTATCACAAAGGAAAAATCTCTTTGGAGAGGGTAGTGGAGAAAATGTGTCATGCTCCTGCACAATGTTTTCAAGTGTCAAAGAGGGGATATATTAGAGAAGGGTATTATGCAGATCTTGCGCTAGTGGATATCAATAAAGCTATTGAGATTAACAAAGAAAACATTCTTTATAAATGTGGTTGGTCACCATTAGAAGGCATGACATTTAAAGGAAAAGTAGAGCAAACATATGTTAACGGTCAGTTAGTATACGCTGATGATAATGTATTGCCTTTTTCTGCTGGTATGCGGATGGAGTTTGAGCGGTAGTTATTGATTATTTTTGAATTACAAATGATTTTGATTGGTTGCCAGATCGTATAATGTACACTCCTTCAGAGAAATTAGAAGTATCAATGAAGTTGTTGTCTTTTTTTGAAGTACCTTCAAAAATCAGTTCTCCATTAGAATTAAATATTTGATAGTAAGCATTATTTAAACCACTGAAGAAGATTGATGTATTGGCAGGGTTTGGATATACTCGGATATCGTTTTCTGAAAGTTCCTTTTTCGTACTTAGTACTATTGAACAATAATTTCCGTCAGGAGCCAATTGCGGTAACTTATACTGCGGATCAGTTATTAAGTTAAACATTGCTACGTCGGTATTCATAAAAAGTTCTGGTGTACATGTTTCCCATTCATTAAAAATTCCATCACAGGTTTGCGGATCATCCAAAATCCCCATCCATGAGACTATTGCCCAATACATATATTCTATCATCATACATTCATAATCGCAAGTGAAGTCATCGTAATGATACCAAGCTTCTTCTGGGTAATTATTAGGGATGTTTAAGAATTGTCCGCCTCTGGCGATGTCCATAGCTTCCGACATTAAAGAACTATTGGGTTGGATACTAAAAGCTTCTGGATATATTTGCACATGTCCAACATAATTTATCGTATGAAGAATCTCTTCGACTGTTGCATCATAGCCCCAGCGACCTGGGTTATTTGGATCGATTTCTTGTTGCCATAAAATTGCAGCGACACCTTCTCCTTCATAGTTCTCAAAGAAAAATTCCATATTCGGACTATCCTCGGATTGGAAGATGGGCATCATTGCTTTGCTATTTTGAAGCCGAGTTAATAATTCTGGGTCATCAATTATTCCATCTTCATTGTTGTCAATTAGTTCTGCCCATATTGCAGCTGCATGCAGTACTTTTTCATCAGGGACGTTAGCTTCAGCATAAATGCTACATCCGTAAACATCTATATATTTTGTAAAAATATTAAGTGCTGGTTCATCTTGATTTGGGTTGTTTTCTATTTGGAAACAAACAGAATTTTGACCAAACAAAGATAGACTCAGTAGAGAAAATAGTATTGAAGCTAAGGTTTTCATTTTTTAATTATTTATTCAAAGTTATAATTTATAATGCCAATATTTCAGTCATTTTTATCATATCTTCATTAAGTGGATTTTCTTTGCTTATCGCTTCGAGTAGTGGCGTATGTACGATGGCGTTATTTTGAAGTCCAATGGCAATGTTTGATTTGTGCGCAAGTAATGCTTCCACTGCATTATATCCAAGTCTACTGGCCAGTACTCTGTCGCCACAAGTTGGAGTTCCACCTCGCTGTAAGTGTCCAATGATGGTAACTTTTACTTCGAATTCTCCACCAACAGATTCTTCTACTTTTCTGGCAATATCCATGGCTCCACCGTTTTTATTTCCTTCTGATACTACTACTAAGTTAAATAGTTTTTTTCGTCTACCTTCTTTTCTCAACAATTGGATTAAATCCTCAATAGAAGTTTTTGTTTCAGGTAAAAAGATGGTGCCTGCGCCACTTCCTATTCCTGCGTATAATCCAATATACCCAGAATGTCGTCCCATAACTTCGATAAAAAACAATCTATTATGAGAATCTGCAGTGTCCCTAATTTTATCAATAGCTTCCACCGCTGTATTAATCGCGGTATCAAAACCTATAGAGAAATCTGTCCCATAAATATCATTATCTATGGTTCCAGGAACCCCAACCATATGTACGCCAAATTCTTCTTGGAATATATTCGCGCCTGTATAAGTCCCATTCCCACCAATGGCAATTACACCGTCTATATCATAAGCTTGTAAAGAATGAAAAGCTTTTTCTCTTCCTTCCTTGGTCATAAATTCTTGAGACCGAGCAGTTTTTAATATCGTTCCTCCACGCTGTAATATGTTACCTACATCTTTTTTTTCCAGTCGTTCAATATTGCCTTCGATCATGCCTTTATATCCTTGATGGATTCCATAGACATGGAGGTCGTGATATGTAGCGGCACGTACCACTGATCTAATAGCTGCATTCATTCCTGGAGCATCACCTCCTGAGGTGAAAACTGCGATTCGCTTCATAGTTATTTGTTTAAATGATATTTTATTAAGCCAGACATTGGATCTTGTAAGACCTTTCCTATTTTTAAATTATTTGCATTACAAACGGACTTTAAAATATCGCTGTAATAATAAGCAATAGAGCCGATAAAATGTATTATTTCAATTTTGTTTTTCCTGATAGGATTAATTTTCTTTTCAATAAATTTTGAAAATATTTTTGTTAATAAATTTTCTTTATATTGATCACTAGCTAAGGGAAGAAACTTGGCGTAACTAGCTAGATTTTCCTTTATTTTATTCGCTCCGTAAATTGAAATTAACAATTCTTCTTTAGGAACGGTTAAGTAGGATTCAAATGCTGTAAAATCTCTTGTGCCCATTTTGTCATTGACATAACTTAATATGATCTGTTTTCCAATCTCATAAGCTGATCCTTCATCATCAAATAAATATCCTAAACTAGCCACCTTGTCTTCCACATTATTTCCATTGTAATAACAAGCATTACTTCCTGTTCCTAAAATAGAGACATAGGCTTCGTCCTTAAAAGCAGTAGCTCTACATGCAGCCAATAGATCATTCTCCACTGTTATCGACTCTAGTTTTAAACATCTTTCAACAAAGCCTTTTTTTATAACTTCTTTAGTGACAATAGTGTTTATGCCTGCTCCATACCAATACACTTTCTCTAATTTTGCAAAAATGTATGGATCTATCTCGTCGAGGATAGAAAGACTCTGAATGTCGGAAGTAGGATTTATTCCCCTAAGTTCAACTTTTGAGAACTGATCGTTTTCTGGGTTGTAAAAACACCATTTACTTCTTGTTGAACCACTGTCTATAATTGCTATCATTTTGTAATTTCAGTCATGATGAATTTAAATTTACAAATTTCAGGTTTTCTTGTTATCACATTCCAATATCCATCATAATTAACTTCTGCAGGAATATATATATCATCAATTTTTGAAAGTATAACATTTATATTAATATCAAAAGCATAAATTTTTTGATCGTGTTGTAGGGTATAATTTCTTTGTAAAACCTGATTCGATTCATCATCAAAATAGGTAATCATTTCCTTAATGATGGTTTTGTTTTTTGTGTTCTTAAATTCTTCTTTTTGTTTTACCGAAAAGATATACATACCATTAGTTGAATTTTCATCTTTGTGGTGTTTTATAGCGTAGTCGTAGTATTGTCGCATATTTTTGGAGAAAATAGCCATCTTTTTACCCACAAAAGGGAATTCGATTTCTTTCCCCGGATTGAAAATAATTTGTTTTAAATTATTAATATGACCTTCTAATTTTGATTTAGGAATTGTATTTACATTGGATAAAGTATCAAAACATTGTCTTCCATGTGTATAAAAAACCCGATCAATAAGCTGTGAAGTATAGAAGTTATATTTGCCATTTTTCTTATAATATTTCCCAGTTTCTTTTTTAGAAATTACCCGCATTGTCCTGCATAAATCTGTTATTTCTTGTTGGTGAATCCCTGTATAGCTTGCCTTTATATTGCCATTTTTAGTGAAATAATTAATAGTATGATCCATTTTATGAGCATGAATACGCAATTGTTCAAAAGCCTCATAGAACGAGGTGTCAGCAAGTACCATCTGAACAAAATCTTCTACATTTAAATCATTGTTATCTGGACGTATCGTTATCGAATCTAAATAGACTAAGGCTGCAATATCTTTATAAATTAAAGAATCAGCTATTTCTTCTTGAGCACTGATTGGATTAACCATTAAAATATAGTTTACTACAAACCCAAGAGCTAAATAGAAAAAGTTATTTTTACAATTCAAAATTGTATTATTTTTTCACAATTATAATAAAGTATTTTGTGTTTGATTATACAATATTAACATGCATTTTACCTCATATTAATTTATTGAAAGCATGTTTCTTATAAATATAAAAATTACATATATAATAAAATCATAATATGAAAAATATAACGGTAATTGGAGCAGGTACGATGGGAAATGGGATAGCGCATGTTTTTGCAATGAATAATTATAATGTGACGCTATGTGATATTTCTGAAAATGCATTGTCTAAAGCAATTGAAACCATTGACAAAAACCTCTGGAGAATGGTTGCCAAAGAGAAAATTACAGAAGAAATTAAGGAGTCTACGATCAAAAATATTCAGACAGGTACAAACCTAGAAGAATGTGTAAAAGATGCGGATTTAGTGATTGAAGCAGCAACAGAAAACGAATCTTTAAAACTGAGTATATTCAGTGACTTAGATAAGTTTTGTAAACCAGATTGTATATTGGCAAGCAATACTTCTTCTATATCAATAACAAAAATTGCAAGTGCAACAGAAAGACCAGATAAAGTCATAGGAATGCATTTTATGAATCCTGTTCCAGTGATGAAATTGGTGGAAGTGATAAAAGGATATGCCACTTCTGATGAGATCACGAATTCAATTATGGACTTGTCAAAAGACTTATCAAAAGTACCTGTCGAAGTAAATGATTATCCAGGATTTGTCGCCAATAGGATCTTACTTCCAATGATAAATGAAGCAATTTCTGCTTTGTTTGAAGGCGTGGCTGGCGTAGAAGAAATCGATACAGTTATGAAATTAGGAATGGCTCATCCGATGGGTCCGTTGCAACTTGCAGACTTTATAGGTTTGGATGTTTGTCTCTCTATTTTAGAAGTTCTCTACGATGGTTTTAAGCAACCCAAGTATGCTGCATGTCCATTATTGGTTAATATGGTACAAGCAGGAAAGTTAGGAAGAAAATCTGGTGAAGGATTTTATGTTTATAGTCGTGAGACAAAGGAAGTAGTTGTTTCTCCTAGCTTTAGTTAAGGAGTTTAAATAGTAGGTTTTGAAATTGATTTATTAAGTGGTACTCGATCTTATATTTTTAAAATCTATGTGTTAGCAATAATAGAAATACTGAAAAAAACCTGAATTACTTGATGCCATTAATGTTCAAAAAATATGGAACATGTTAAAGTAAATGGCAGACATCATGATTAAATCTGAAATGTAACTGCCTAGAACCGGAAGAGCCAAAATGTCAAATTACTTCTATTGTTGTATGTTTTTCTATTTACTAAGCTAAACTATACGATATTTATTTTCCAAAATTGACAGTATGCCAATGAATTTGTTTAGTCTTACGATTATCAACCATTCTCTTTCGATTATCAATTAAGTGTTTGCAGTTTTAATTTTGGAAATATAACTAAGTGCATTACGCTTATTATTGTAAAAGTAATTCATTAAATATATTATTGAGCTATTAGCTCTGAATCAGTAATGAGACAAATTCAAAATGATGTTATTTATTCTTTAAGTTTATTCTTGATACTTAGTATTGGCAATCTTCTACATTGTCAAGAAAGTCAATTTGATTTAAAGATTGACTCATTGATAGCAGAAAATAATTATAATGAAGTAAAAGATATTCTAATAAAAGAATTGTATGTCGATCAAAATTATCCTCAATCAGAAACGAAATATTTGATCGAATTGGTTAAAGCCTACAATTCTTTGTCGGATTTTTCAAATGCAAAAATTACATACGAACGAATAAAATTAAATTTGTCTGACACAGTCAGTCCATTAAGTGCAAGCGCTTTTTTGAATAAATCACATTTTGAGTTAAGAATTGGAAATATAGATACGTCTATATTGTTTTTAAATAAAGCTATAAATGTGTACTCATCTTTAAAAGACACTACGATGTTAATTCGGTCTTTTATTAATTTGAGTACCATGGAGAATAAAAGAGGTGGTGAGAAAAAGGCATTTAAGCTTTTGGAAAAAGCCAAAAGATTTTCAATTGAATCTAAGCAACCTTTGAGTGGGTATTTCTATAATAATATGGCAAGGTATTATCGTAATTTGGGTAAACTTGATAGCAGTATAATTTACGGACTCAAATCGATCGAGGTTGCAAAAAGCAAAGAAACTCCTGATGCGAAAATTATCGCGATAAGTTATTTCAATGTTGCAGGATATCATAAGTCCCCTTCTTTGATTAAAAAGAAAATTGAAATGTTAGACTCTTGTCGAAATTATTTTCATAATCAAATTCCGCAAGACTTGAAAACGCTAATCTACGATGGCTTGATGCAATCGTATACATCTATTGGGGAGATGGATTCCGTGAAAAAGTTTATGGTGCTAAAACAACAATTAATAGACGAAAATTTTGAAGATGAAATTTCAAAGGGCACTGAAGAAGTCAATTATACTATTGGGTTAGAAAAGGAAGAAATCATTAAAGAAAAGAAAAATGCATTAAAATTTGCTAGATTGACGCGGAATGTAATTTTAACATTAGGTGGTCTCTTGTTTGGGATATTCTTATTGAAAATAAAACAAGTTCGGCAAGATAAAGTAAAAGAAGTATCATTAAACAATGTTTTGAAAAAAGAGCAAAAGTTACTCAAGTTAAAATTAAGTTCAAATTTTATCTTTAGAGAAATAGACAATATTGTTCAATTTATTGAAGAAGGTAAAAATAAAATAGCTGCGGATTATTTATCTACATTTTCAAAAACCATTAGGCTTAATTTAGAAAATTCAAGAGAAATTATTCGGCCTTTAGATGAAGAGATAGAAGCAATAAATCAATATTTTAAACTAAAAATGTTAAACCCTAATTTTAATTTTGAATTAAAAACGAATATTTCAAATGAAATTGATTCTGCCAATATTTTTGTGCCTTCTATGATACTAGAACCTTTTGTTGAAAATCTTCAAGAAATTGGAAAGCAAAATTCAAATACAAACTTTAAATATGAAATTAATTTTGTGGAAGAGGAAAATAATATTGTATGTCTAATTATTGATCAAAAACATGGAGATAAATATGTATTAGAAAAATCCGAACTTTCTATTTCCGATGAGATGGAAGCGGCAATCCAAAGATTGGAAAATATAACCGAAGTATTCGACCGCAAAAAAAATATATCAATTGGTGAATCTATGTCTAACGATGATTTTAAATATTTATTAAAAATCCCAATACTAAATAATCAAGGACTAAAGTGAAAATATTTTCCAATCATACAATAAAAAAAATCTCGCTTAGCCTATTATATATTCTATTAGCTAGTAGATTGTTTTGCATGAGTGAATTTTCGATGGACTCCATATATAATTCCTTATCAACCGGACAATTTGAATCGGTGATTGAAGTGATAAAATCATCAGACAAGAAATTGGAATTACAAAATGATGTAAAGTTTGTAAGAGAATTGAATAATCTAGAAAGAATTATTAAATCTAATATCGTTGAAAAGCCTAGTAAGCAGTATGATGAACTAGTGATGAATGTCAATGACCTTACTCAAATAGCAAAACTGTATGAAGTTATTGATCTTGATCAGAAGGCAAATAGTTTATTCGATTTCGTCTTTAATATTCTTAAAAACAATTTTAGAATTACTGAAAATAAGAATTTAAATTTAGTCAAAAAATATATACTAAATGAGCATGAGTTTGAATCAGAAAAGGAGTATTTATCTTTTTTAATGGATTCAATCCATCATACAAATGCGAAATATTTAGGAGGTACGGAGTATGAAAATCTATATAGTACTTATTATGAATACTATACTTTTAATAATGAAATATTGAATGCACAGCTTTATCAGGAACTATATAAAAACAAGAAGCAGAGTATCCTTAATAGCTTAATTAATAATAAAATAAATAAAATTCGCACAAGCCATACATCATATAAACTGATTCAAGAAAAAAATCGATTAAATGAATTAAGAAGGTATAAAATTCAAAATATAGGAATTGTAGGAATCATATTATTCTTGTCAATGATGTTTTACTACATAATTTACAATTATAAAATTTCTATTGTTAAAAAACAATTGGAAAATCAAACTATTGAACTAGAACAAAGCATTCTACAAGAACAAATGAATCCACATTTTATTTTTAACGCTCTGACTGCAATTCATTCACATGTACTTAGAGGGAAGAGTGTCCAAGCAGTTGAATATTTAGAGATGCTTTCTAAGTTATTGTTTCAAGTTTTTAGTAATGCGTATAAAAAATTCGTATCTATAGATTCAGAGTTGGATACCTTACATTCGTATTTTAAATTACAGCAATTACGTTTTTTTAATAAATTCAATTACTCAATTGAAGTTGATCCTGCAATCAATTCCAGTATAATGTGTATTCCTCCAATGATGATACAACCTTTTGTTGAAAATGCAATTGAACACGGAATAAGTGGATTAGATAAAAAAGGACTCATTACAGTTAAGATGGAAATTAGTAATGATTTGCTACAATGTAAAATTGTAGATAATGGTAAGGGCTATTATCCAGAATTCAAATCTATTAATGCTACTAAAAATTCACTTTCGCAAAAGATAACTTCCGAAAGAATTAATATTTTAAATCAGCAATTAAATACTAAGGGTAAATTTGAGATTAATAACATAGAAGAAAGTACTGGCACAATTGTAACCTTAGCAATACCAATAAAAAGAATAGTATGATAAGATCACTTATTGTTGATGATGAACCTTTTGTTAGATCAGGACTTAGAAGTTTGTTAGAAGCACATGCAGATACTCTAGAGATTGTTGGCGAGTGTGAAAACATCTCAGACGCTATTGTAGTCACTAGATCTACCAAGCCAAATCTAATTTTTTTAGATATTAATATGCCAGATGGTACTGGATTTGATTTTTTGGATAGAATTGAATTAGAAGGAGTTAATGTAATTTTTATTACTGCTTACCACGAATATGCACTTCAGGCCCTGAAAGTTGGTGCGATTGATTATTTACTAAAACCTATTTCTTCTTTTGAATTAAAATCTGCAATTCAAAAGATAGACTTAAAAAAAGAACTTTTATTAAAAGAAAGGCTTGAGATAAGTAAGAAAAAATTAGTAGGCACAATTGATAAAATAGTCTTACATTTTCACGATAAATATCAAGTGGTGAGGTTAAATGAATTGACATACTGCAAGTCAGAAGGCAGCTATACAAAATTCTTTTTAACTGATGGTCGAGAGTTTATTACTTCTAAAAATATTAAAGAGTATGATATAGGGCTTCCTGCTAATTTTGTCCGTTGTCACCAATCCTATTTGGTTAATATTGATTTTGCAGATAGTTATGATAAAGAAGGCGTAATAGTATTAACGACAGGTACAAATATTCCAGTTTCTGTAAGGAAAAAAGATGCCGTTATTACCAAATTAATAGATGTTCGGTAAACAATTATCATCGGTATTTATACAGATTTAAACTAAAGTCTTACACTTATAAATTACTTCATTTTGTTATGTCACTTGTCTATAGATTTGTGATATAAATACATCATAATGAAGTTTATAAATTTTCTAAAGTCATATCAATTTCCGCTAAGTACGAATGGTAAAAAAATAGTTGACAACTATATTTATTACGAAGTTGTAAAGTCGGATACTAAAGAAAAGGTTACACTCAAAACACCTATTACCAAAGATCATCGAAAATTTCTTATCAAAGAGTATTCATTACTAAAAAGTATTTCTAAGCATAAAAATATTGTTGACGTAACTAAGTGTTTTAAAATTAGTTTTAAAAAGAAAAGCCAACATTTCACAGAATTATCTATTGATTGCAGTAATACGTTGTCTGATTATTTTGGGTCATCTGAATTAACATTATATCAAAAGAATAGAGTGTTAAATGGGCTAATAGCTGGAATTACTCACTTGCATAATGCGTCGGTAATTATTGGTGACATTAATAAGTACAATGTACTAATGTCAAAAAATGGAAGAGATTTAATTCCAATAATATCAAATTTGAATGGGCCTAATCAATCAAATAGACGCCAAGTTCTTTTAAATAAATACTTAAATTATCGTTCTCCAGAATTTCTTAAATACGGGATTGCATCTTATCAAAGTGACCTGTGGTCTTTGGCATTAATTATGTTCGAGTTATACGGAAATAAATGCCCTATAATGATTTTGGGTGGGAATCAATTGAAAGAAAAGAATATTCAAAAATTGATAAATAGTACCTTAACATTTTCAGAATCAAAAATGCCTTTAGAAATAAAAAATGCTATTTGCTTAATGCTTAATAAAGATCGTTTACGTAAAGACTTAAACATTAAAGTAATACATGAAACTCTGAAAAAGTATTTTAGTAATTCTAATTCATCATTAAAATCTAGGAATAAGAAATGGTAATTGGAACTCTCGAATATTCAAAAAATACAAATAGTTTTTCTCGAGTCTCAATTTGCGATGGACGGAATGTCTATAATGCGAAATCATCAAATAGACACTATGGTAAAAGAAAAATATTAAAATTAGTACCTATAGAAATCAAAGATTTAGTTGTAAAGGCAAATACTAATTTAGATCAAAATATAGAACCAAATTATACGAATCTCTTTCAATCTGTTTTAGAGGACTACAAAGATTATCAAGACCATAGAAATGAAATTATCAGTAGTAAATCAAAATTGATTTTTGTAAAAATTGCAATGATAATTTTAGCCATATTAATTCTTTTTCAATTTGGACAAAGTATTCCAGATAACATTAAGTATGTACTTTTTCTTTCGATCGGACTTTTCTCAATGCTTATTGGTTCTTTAGATAATCATGCGATTAAAAAAATGGAAAAGCTAGATAATCTAAAATTACAATACGAGAATAAGCTAGTATGCCCTAAATGTTATAGTACATTAATAAATCAAAGTTATACCTATTGGAAAGGTAAAAAATCCTGCAATAATTCTAAATGCGATATTAAATTCTAATTGAATGAAAGATAGAAAAAACACAAAACAACAATTTTTCAAATCATTATTGAATGATAAAAAACAAGCATCAAAAATCCTTTTTGGTGGTGCTACTATTCCTTTGTTAACACAATCATGTGATAGCCCTTTTAAAAGTACTGATAATACAACGTCAGAGAAAGTCATAAATGTTGCTGAGATAGAAGTTAATGAAGAGATGATTAGCGAAGTACAGCAGGAAAAATCCGCGGCACAAGATGATAATGTTTGGCTCGAAGATTATCAAACTGCAAAAGATGATATAAATGTGGATTTAAATGAAAATGAAGACATTGCCAACTCAGAAGAAATAAACAACGAATTTGAATTTTCTTTTAAAGATGCTTTTATAAATGCAAGAAATGAAATGGGACCTTATGGCGAATTCGAATGGCGAGGAAGCAAATACAATACTTTATTAAAGGAGGAACTTAGTACTTATATTTCTGACTCTTATGATAATCACGATGGTATTCCAGTTGATGATTACAAATCACAAATTGACGGCAATTCTGAATATATAGGCGTCAGTAATGAGAGTCAAAGTGAATCAATAGATTATGAAACGAAAGAAGAGCCAGAATTTATAGAGTCTAGTCCTGAATCTATTGTAATTGAAAATGATTCAGAAACACAATCTGAACTTAGACCAAATAATAAACTTAAAAATGAAGAGTGGTTTATTACGGAAGAAAATACCTATGATGATAGGGTAGATGAAAATCTCAATTCTATAAATCAAGATTCATACGAAATTGACGAAAGCAATTCTGGTCATTTTGCTTCAGAGGAAGATAAAACGATAACTAATGATGAGTTTCATTCTATTGAATTTGATAATGAAAATAATATTGAATCAAATATTGGTCTAGTAGAAAACGATGCTAAAGAAAGGTATAAAGAAGACAACGATGAAGCAACCGAAGCATTGATTAGTTTGGAGGAAATTGATGACAAATTATTAGATTCAAATGATGATGGAATTATTGACGTAGAATCAGAAAGCTTGAATCACATAGACCCAAATTCTTCATCAATAACTTTAGATTCACACAATGATGGCATAATAGATGATAGTCAAGAGTTTTATTCATATTCAGGTAAAGATTTAGATAAAGACGCAGATGGAATTATTGATCACGGTTTTGAAGTGATGGATTCATCTACTTTAAATTTGGACACCAATAATGATGGTATTATAGAAGTCAATCAGCAAGATTATAATAGCGCACAAAAATACAATGATTTAGATGATGAATTAGATTCAGATACAGATGGTATTATTGATCAAAATAGTGAAACATATATTATAGATGATTTGATATATAATTTTGATCAAAGCGACTTATTATTCGATTCAGTAGATATATGTTTTTTCTCATAACATTCACCCTAAACTAAATAATTATAACTATGAAATATCAATTAATTTTTACAATACTAATTTTGCAAATAATGTGTTCGACTGTCCAGGCACAATCAGCCATTGGCAATTGGGAATATGAACCAACAAAAACTGTTAAACTAATAGAAGCCACAAAGAATGGTATCAAGACTAAGATAGACAATCAAGATTCTTACAGATATTATGATCAAGTTTCTGATACTAAATATAAATGTTCTGAGATTGAAAATTTATTTTTGGAAGTCATTTCTGGAAGCACTTTGATTACTTACAATACATCTACCAATAAAAAGAATACTTGGAAAAGGTTGGATGTGACAAACATAAAAATGGAGAACTCTTTGGTTGATGCTAGTCATAGTGAATTTGAAAATAATAAAGTGAATAAGGATGATAATGGAAAATCGAAAAATAATAAGAATAGCAAGATTTCAAATGACTCTGATACAAAGTCTAGAAAAGAATCTAATAAAAAAGATAATCCAGCCAAGCTTAAGATAGCTTCAAGTGAAAGTAGAAGTTTTTTAAATTTCGGAGTTGGATTCTTGTCTAATTTTGGTGGGTCAGGAGGGATTCCTCCAGTCTCTTTGTCTTATAATAGAACATTTAAGAAAAATATTAAGCTAGGCGGGTATGCAGGGTTTGCAACTTCAAACTTTGGAAATGTAGATGGTTACGATTGGAATTATAGATACTTGATCTTTGGTGCTAGAGGAACATATCACTTTGATTTGTTGGGTGATAAATTTGATCCATATGCTGGTTTAATGTTAGGATATACATTAGTCTCATTCGGAGGAGATTGTGAGCCATTTTGTGGTGATGGAACTAGTAATTATATCTTTTGGTCAGGATTGGCTGGGTTGCGATATCAGCTTACTGATCGTTTTGAACCATTTGCAGAATTGGGATATGGAATTTCTTATTTTACCATTGGTATGTCCATAAATCTTTAATTAAAATGAGAATTATTTTTTCAAACAATTGCAAGACAATTAAAGTTATATAATATAATTTCCTTACTAAAAAGATAAATGTATTTCTTTGTAGGAATTACAAAAATTTATTTAGTTTTTTGAACCGTATCAAATAAATATTAATCTATAGAACATTGTATGAAATTCACAATTATAGGTGCTGGAATCGGAGGATTAGCGACAGCATTGGCTTTTGAAAAAGCTGGAATAGATTATGAAGTTTATGAGAAAGTTCCGGTATTCAAGGAAGTAGGTGCAGGCATTTGGTTGGCAGCAAATGCATTACAAGTTTTTGATTTTCTTGGAATATTGGAACATATAAAAGAGAAAGGAAACGCCGTAGATAGATTTACTATAGGGAAGCCAAATTTAACGCCGATTGCAGACAACATACAATCCGAGGTAAAAGAGAAATATGGCTTTTCAACTATTGCAATCCATAGGTCAGACTTACAATCAATTTTGATAAATAGCATTCCAAAAGAAAAAATATTTTTTGGAAAAGAATTCAAATCTTATGATGCTAAAAGTAGTTCTGTTGTTGTAAGTTTTATGGATGATTCCTCTATCGAAACCGACTTTGTAATCGGAGCAGATGGCATTAATTCTAAAGTTAGAAAGCAATTGTTCCCTGAAAGCAAAACTCGATATTCTGGTCAAACCTGCTGGCGAGGTGTTTCAGATTTTTCTCTTGTAGGTGATCTTAAAAACCGAGCATTTGAGCTATGGGGAAATCAAATAAGATTTGGATTTTCTAGCATTTCTCCGCAGAAAGTATATTGGTTTGCTGTTGCTTTATCAAAAAGAAATGGAGTAGATGATAAGCGGATAATCAAAAATCAATTGTTGGATAGATATGCCAGTTTTGATCCATTAGTAAGCCAAATAATATCATCTACAAAAACAGAAAAAATTTCTCGAAACGATATTGATGATTTGATTCCGTTAGCTTCATGGTATAATAAAAATATTTGTTTAATCGGAGATGCAGCTCACGCGACTACACCAAATATGGGGCAGGGTGGTGGTCAGGCTATTGAGGATGCTTATTATCTTTCTAATATTATTTTGCGTAATAGCGATAAAGGATTTTTTCAATTATTTTACGATAAGAGAAAGCATAAAGTCAATCAAATTGTTAAAAATTCTTGGAGTACAGGCAAAATGGCACACATAAAATATGGACAAAGTATCAGAAATTTAATGCTTAAAAACATGCCTCAAAAGCTAATGAAAAAACAAATGCAAAGCATCTTAGAAATAGAAAAATTTAGCTAAAATTTACACCTCAAAAATATCCAATATCTCATTAAACTCATCATCAGAACCAAAGTGTATGATGAAACTACCTTTACCTTGCGCATTTCTTTTGATGTCTACTTTCGAACCAAAATGTGCACTTAATTGTCGTTTGATTTTTTGAACTTCAGGGTTTTCTTCAGACTTTTTGTTGGTAGATGCACTGGTTTTTTTATTGAAAGAGTCTTTTAGATTTTGTATCAATGATTCCGTCGCTCTTACTGATAAGTTATCTCTAATAACTCTGTTGAATATATCTAATTGTGCATCAGTAGGTTCTACAGGAATTAAAGCCCTTGCGTGACCCATCGAGATTGTATTCTCTTTTAGAGCCAATTGTAAAGAAGGAGGTAACTTTAATAATCTTAGATAATTGGTTACGGTACTTCTGTTTTTTCCAACACGATCTGCCATTTCTTCATGGCTAAGACTACATTCGTCTATAAGTCGTTGGAATGATACAGCCACTTCTATTGCGTTAAGATCTGCACGCTGAACATTTTCTACGATTGCCATTTCTAGTAATCCCTGGTCATCTGCGATTCTGACATAAGCTGGAATAGATTTTTTTCCTGCCATTTGAGATGCACGCCATCTTCTTTCTCCAGAGATAATTTGGAATTTATGGCCACCCACACTACGTACCGTTATCGGTTGGATAACACCATGAGTTTTTATAGAGTGAGCCAATTCTTCCAAGTCTTGAGGTTTAAATTCTATCCTTGGCTGGAATGGATTTGGCTCTATATTAGTAATTTCTATTTCTGATATAGTAGCAGTCAGGTCTTTTACAACTTCTTTTTTTGTTTCTGGAGTTGGATTCGATTTTATGTTTGAGAGTAGTGCACGTACACCTCTACCTAATTCTTCTTTCTTCTTGCTCATTCTTCTTCATTATTTTTATCTTGATTATGACTTAAAAATTCGTAAGCCAAATTCAAAAAGTTTTTAGATCCTTTACAATTTACATCATACAGAATGACGGGTTTTCCAACACTTGGAGCTTCGCCAATTTTAGAGTTTCTATGGATTATAGTATCATAGATTCTCTCCTCGAGCATGTTTTTTACTTCATCGATCAATAAGTTCGCCATCCTTAATCTGGCGTCATACATACTTAGTAAAACACCTTCTATTTTTAAATTCGGATTCAGTCCTTCACGTACCATATCAATGGTGTTTTTTAACTTTCCATAACCTTCTAATGAAAATATTTCGCATTGTAACGGTATGAGGACGGTATCAGTAGCTGTTAATGCATTAATGGTAATTATACCTAGAGATGGTTGGCAATCTATGAATATAAAATCATATTCTTCTTTGACCTCTTTTAGTGCAGATGACAACACATACTCTCTCCGTATCTTGCTGATTAACTCGATTTCTGCACCTACTAAATCTATACTGGCAGGCAAGATATCTAAGTTTTTAACTTCTGTAGTTTTTATCGTATCTTTTACTTTAGTATCATTGATGAGACAATCATAGATGGTAGGGTCATTTTCTTCCAGTACCATTCCTAATCCTGAAGTTGAATTTGCTTGAGGATCTAAATCTATCAATAAAACCCTATTGTTTAGGATTGCAATACTCGATGCTAAATTAATAGCAGTTGTTGTTTTGCCAACTCCGCCTTTTTGGTTTGCTATAGCTACTATTTTTCCCATTAATTCGTTTCGATACTTTCCCCAATTTCTAAGAAATAAATGTCTTTACCTTTTTCATTAAAAGCAGTCTTTACCACCTCTTTGTCTACTGAAATTATATCCATAGTGTCAAAGTGACAAGGTATAATTTTTTCGCATTCGATAAAATCACTAGCTATAATTGCATCTTCATAACCCATTGTGAAATTATCACCGATCGGCAATATGGCAGTAGTTAATTTTGGACATGTCATTGGTATTAACTTCATATCCATAGTTAGAGCAGTATCACCTGCAAAATATAAGCACTCAGATTCATCCCAGATCACAAATCCTCCTGGTTGTCCAGCATAACTTCCATCAGGAAAGCTACTTGTGTGAACAGCATTTACATACTTTATTGTTCCAAAATCCAATTTGATTTTTCCTCCATGATTGAGTGGATATCCTTCGAGGTCTTTTTTCCCAAACCATTCGACAATTTCATAATTTGAAATAATTTTTGCTCCAGTACGCTTAGCAATTGTCTCTACATCTGCAATATGATCTCCATGTCCATGAGTTATAAGGATATAGTCAGCCTCTAAAGTATCAACTTTTATGTTTGATGCATTAGGATTTGCGCTAATAAATGGATCTATAATCAACTTTTTGCCATTGATAGTAATTTGAAAAGCCGCATGACCTAAGAACCTAATATTCATATGAAATGTATGATTTTTTGAAGAATAGTATTTAAAAACGCAAAAATAAGCATTAAATAATAAGTAGCAATTTGTATGCCTTGTTTCAAATTAATAATAAATATTAAAGCCATTCAATAAAACGATTTTAGATAATCTGTGTTTATTGTAATAACATGAATTCATTAACAAGTTTTGCGATTAAAAATATTAGATGATAACGATTATTTCTGGAACAAATAGACCAAATAGTAAGACAAGGCAAATTGCAAATGTTTATGCCGTTATTTTGGAAGCAGCAAAAGTTGATTATAAGTTACTTTCTTTAGAAGATATTCCTTTGGAAGTATTTGGTATTAATATGTATGATAGTGAAAATGTTAGCCCCAAATTAAAGGAAATTCAAGAAGAATATATCTTTCCAGCAGAAAAGTGGATCCTCATTACTCCAGAATATAATGGCAGTTTTCCTGGTGTTTTTAAATTGTTTATTGATGCAATTTCTATGAACGAATATCCTCGAAATTTTAAACAAAAGAAAGTCGCTTTAGTCGGTGTTTCTGCGGGTAAAGCGGGCAACTTGATGGGAATGAGTGCAATTTGTGACTTTGTTAATTACCTTGGAATGACTGTTTTCCCAACTAAAATACCTTTATCTTCCATTAGTGAAATACTATCTGATGATGGTATATTGAATGAAGAATCTTTTATTGCTGTTAAAAATCAAATTTCTGCATTTATTCAGTTCTAGAAATTTAATAAGTGCTTGATGAATAAACAATCAGTATTTTTCACATTTAAAACCTAAGTATCATGAAAGAAAAAAGAGTAATGTTTACGGTTTCTCAGATTAAAATTATGACAGCAAAACATGTATTAAATGAGGCTGGTATTGAAACTTTTGTTTTGGATCAGACTGATTCAGCACATGCAGGTATATTTGGCGATATCAATCTGTATGTTGATGAATCTCAAGCAATTGAAGCAAGAAGAATATTAGTGGAGCAAGAAGTAATTTAAAACAATCTTTTTAATATAAAAAAACAAAAGCCACCTCGCAGTAATGCGAGGCGGCTTAAAATTAAATAAGGGATAGGTTTATTTTTGAACGATAAATCGTTGCGTTTCAACTTTCCCATTTTCATAAATTGCATTTAGGAAATAAATCCCGTTTTCAATTTTTGATAACGCTATTCTGATATATTCATCATTCAGGTTTTCAATACTCATAATCTTTTTCCCGGCAACATTATAAATTCCTGATTCAATAATTTTATCAATATTAGAAAATTGAACATGTATAAAATCAGTGGCAGGATTTGGAGAAATTTGAAACTTAGTATCAATTTCTTCTTTTGATCCCACCAATAATATTGCTTCATTTTCTTTATCGCTTGATCTTAATTCGATCGTGTCATCACCTTTAACATCAGCATTGATTATTTCTAAGCAATAATCTTCTGTTTCTCCATGACTGAATACCTCGCAAGGTCCAGTAGGATATGTCCCCAACTTCATGGCTATTCTCATCGTCGTAGAACCAGACCATATTCCTGATAAAGGCATGGTAATATTCCCATTAATAGTGCCTGCTCCATTACCATATGCAACGAATTCTCCATTATCATTGAAATCTCCATCCATATTGAAGTCGATCCATACTTTCCAAAATACCTTGTGTTGATTTGATGTACACCAAGGAGTTAAACTTATTGGATAAGCAATGCCAGGTTGTACAGTTGTACATTGGTTTGTATAATCTTCGTAACCTCCATCGCTTCCAGTAGTATTGTTAATGTCACCAAAACCAATGTGTTCTATCCAGCAAACATCTGAATTCAAACCTCCAGAATTACACTCATTTTTATCAACAGTGACATTAAATGAACATGTTTCAACATTTCCACAATCATCAGTCGCTTGATAGGTGATCGTTGTAGTCGTTCCTCCTGCAATATAAGTACCTGCTGCTGGTCCACCAATCTGTTGAATATTAATACAACCTGGAATTTCCATAATAAACTCTAATGGTTGATTATTGTATTGATCATTCCATTGACCATTACTTAATAACTCAACGTAGTCTTGGAATCCGTTATAGTCGTTTGGTTGTTGTGGGTACCAATTTGAATATCCAAATGGCTCACCATTAGACCAAGTAAATTGACCTTCATTATTTGCATCATTTAAACCAATATACGCTGACTGTATTGTAAGTATACCAGCTAAAAATTCGTTTTCTGTTTCATCTCCAATTGCTGCCAAATATCCACCATTTGCTTGCGCTATAGAATTGGCTTGCGGCCAAGTCGCAGGGTCTAATGAACAGTAATAATAATGTCCATTATGCGTACCCATATACATAAATCCAGGGATATTGCCACCCAATCCACAATCAGAACAACAAGAGCTTGCTACTGGCGTATCCCAGTTAATATGTACTCCTGATGCTCCAGATGGACAAGCAATCGTTACATCATCTGGGCATTTCATTGTAATCGAAGATTCAACTCGAACATTAAATGAACAAGTTTCTGTTCCACACGATTCATCCAATTGATAAACAACTTCATACACTCCTGGCTCTAAATGTGATCCAGGCTGAGGACCAGAAATTTGGTGTACAGAAGAACATGGTAATTCCATAATAAATTCTAATTGCGTAATTGCATACTGATCGTTCCAAGTCCCATCGTGTAACATCTCTACACAATGTTGGTCATAGTTGTAATTGTTAGGTTGTCCTGGATACCAGTTGGTATAATTAAATGGTGATCCGTTAGTCCATTCAAAAGTGCCTTCATTATTCAAATCGTTTCCTCCTATCCATGCTGATTGAATAGTCAATATATTCGCTAAGAAAGCATTTTCTCCTGCATCATCTATGGCTGCTAAATATCCACCATTCGCTTGACAGATGCTACTTGCAGTGTTCCAATTTGCAGGATTTAATGAGCAGTAATATTGGTGACCATTGTACGATCCCATATACATAAATCCGCTAATCTGTTGATCGTTACAATCACCACAACTTCCTCCTGTATAACTTGGTGTATTCCAGTTTACGTACGTACCACCTGATGCAGCACACTGCACAGAAATATCATCTGGACATTCTAAGTGACCTGACTGTCCCAATACTGTTACGTTAAAATGGCAATCTACTACATTACCACAGAAATCTTCAGCAGTATATGTGACAGTTGTTACACCCACAGGGAAAACAGTACCACTATCGTGTGTAGATACTAAACTTTGGACTCCGCAGTTATCATCAGCACTTGGCAAATACCAAGTTGCAGCACTTCCATAATTTACTGTTATATCAGTAGGACATTCCCAGATAGCTGGTGGAATATTGTCTCCTAATGTTATGATTTGTGTACAATGACTCTGCAGACTAGGATCCATTGGATCTTTGGCAGTCCAAGTTCTCTCAATAACCATTGCTCCAGTACAAGGACCATTTGTGATAATTTGGTCATGATAAATAATATCTATATCAGTGCTACAATTATTACTTGGGGTAGCTGTCGCATTTCCAGTTATCGATGGATCGTAAGCTGATCCTGGACATAATGTAACTGATCCTGGACAATTGATTACTGGTGGTTGATTACAAGGATCATTACATGTAACTATAACATTAAAAGAACATGTACTTTGGTTTCCACAAGCATCAGTTGCAGTATAAATAATTTCTGTAACTCCTGCACCTAATACTACTCCAGAAGTATAATTAGATGTAATATTCGGCAATTGACAATTGTCAGTTGCGGTTACTGGTCCCCATGCTGCAACAGCATCACACCATGCTCCTCCATCCAATACTAAGTCATCTGGGCAGTAGATAAATGTTGGCGGAGAGTTATCTGTTGTTGTGATAAATTGCTCACAAGTAGAAAATATAGTTCCGTCAATCGGGTCTTCTGCTTTCCAAATTCTCTTTATCACTTTTGCTCCTGCACAAGGTCCAGTACTCATTATAACGTCAGTATAGCTGACAATTGGTTCTTCACAAGAAGATAATCCTGGCGTTGCAGTAGCATGACCAGTAACAGATGGATTTGTTTCTGAACCAACACATAAGTATTTGTCCGCTGGGCAATTAATCGTTGGCACTTCTGCACAACCAAAAGAACCACAAGCAACAATCACATGGAATGAACATGAACTCTGATTTCCACATGCATCAGTAAAAGTGTATATGACTTCTGTATTTCCTCCATAGAATATATCTCCAGATTGGTAATTACTTGTAACTGTTACATTACTACAATTGTCTGTAACTACAGGTGCTTCCCAAGTTACTGCAACATCACAGTTTGGTCCACCAGTTGCGCTAATATCACCAGAACATCCTATAACAACTGGAGCTTCTGTGTCGATTAGATTAATTGTTTGATAGCATAAAGAAGATAATGCACTGTTGTTAGGATCAGTAGCAGTCCATTTTCTGTGAATCACTTTTGGTGAATTACAAGGACCATTTTCAATGATAATATCAATATAACTAACTATAGGATTTCCACAATTTAATCCTCCACTTGTTGCAGTTGCAAACCCAAGTGCAGATGGAGTGTAGTCACCATTCACACATAATGTAGCATCTTCAGGGCAAGAAATTATCGGCGCAGTCGCACACTCAATTAGCCTTACATCTACTTCAAAAGAACAACTTACAGTATTACCACAGTAATCTTCTGCTGAGCATGTTACAGTAGTTATGCCTACAGGGAATGTATCACCACTTTGATGAGAGCATGTTATTTCATGAATACCACAATTGTCAGAAAAAGTAGGGTTTTCAAAACTTACAATAACACTATTGTTATCTGTAGAATTAACTACAACATCATCTGCACATACTACTGTAGGTGATATTGGATCGTTTAAATTTATAATCTGTGTACAAGTGGATACTAAACCAGGATTTTCTGGATCAGTTGCTTTCCAAGTACGGTATATTTTTCTTCCTTGAATACACCCTGGCATATCTTCTTCTACGTCAGTAAATGTAATTATTGGTTCACCGCAATGATCTCCTCCAGCAACAGCAGTTGCGTATCCTGTAGAATTAGGATGGTAGGCTGCGTTTGGCGCATTTGGACATCTCATTCTGTTTGGCGGACAAGTAATAATAGGTGGAGCATTACATGCCAATTGATTTACAGTAACGTTAAATGAGCATGAAGTAGAATTTCCACACATATCTGTAGCTGTATAAACAACTGTTGTTGTCCCAATAGTAAAGAATTGTCCATTTACATGTGTTGAACTAACGTTTTCGATCCCACAATTATCTGTGAATGTAGGAGGAGTTGTCCAATTAACATTCATGCCAGATTCTGTAGTTTCAACTGTGATATCAGGTTGGCAAGTGACCACTGTTGGGCTTACTGGATCGTTTAAGTTTATCATCTGTAGACATGTAGAAAACAGTGTAGGATCCTCAGGATCAGTTGCAGTCCATGTTCTATAAATTTTCATTCCTCCCGGACATCCTGGCATATCATGATAATCATCAGAATAAGAAACTATAGGGTCGCCACAGTTTGTACCTCCAGCAGTAGCAGTAGCGTATCCTGTGGAATTTGGATGATATCCTGCTGCACCTGTTCCTGGACATCTCATTCGATTTGGTGGACATGTAATTACTGGTGCTGTTTGGCAAGAAGTATCTTCTACGCAGATTACAAAACTACAAGCTGTAACATTGCCACATACATCATATGCGGTATACGTTACTGTGGTGCATCCTAAAGGGAAGTAATCGCCAGAACTATGCGTGCTATGGATATTATCTATTCCACAATTGTCAGAAAAAGTTGGCTCATCATAGTTAACTATAGCACTTGATCCATCTGCTTCTACATTAATATTCCCAGAGCATGAAAGTGTTACTGGTGATTCTAAATCTCTAACGTTTATCGTTTGTTGACAAGTGCTAAATAAAGTTGGATCAGACATCATAAATGCCATCCAAGTTCTTGTAATTTTATATGAATTATCACAATCACCAAGTGCTTGAATATTGTCAGTATATGTTATTTCAATTGGACCATTACATTCAGAACTTCCTGACACAGCAGTTGCTTGACCTGTTAAACTAGGCGTCGTACTTGAGTTAGGACATACCAATACGTCATTTGGACAAGTAATAATTGGTGCAGCATCACAACATTCACCAATTACTGTAACGTCAAAAGAACATGTTGTAGATAATCCACAGTTGTCGGTTGCTACGTAAATTACCGTAGTTGTGCCAATTGGAAAACTAGAACCACTTGGGTAATTGACTTCAAAACTTGCAAGACCGCAATTGTCATTTGGGATTGGATCGTTCCATTTTGCAGTACCATGACAATTTGCAGTAGAATTTATACTGAAGTCTGCAGGACAAGCACCTATAGTCGGGGCTTTATCATCTTTTAAAACGATTATTTGCGTACAATCAGCGTATAACCATGGATTTGCATCACCTGGATATTTTGCAGTCCATAATCTGTGTAATTCGTAGTAGCAATCTTCGTTTACTTCTATAAAATCTTGATAAGTTACAATAGGTTGTTCACATCCTGAGTCTCCTGGAATTGCTGTTGCATATCCAATATCTGCAGGATCTGTGCTGTCTCCAACACAGCCAAAATAAAGAGATGGACAAGTAATTACTGGAGCAGTATTACAATCCATTATGCTATTTTCATTTAATTTAAGGTTGGCGTCCAAACATAAATTAGGTTGGATCTCAGATCTTAAGTTGGTTGATATTATTATAAGTAATAATAATGCATGACCAATTTGCCAAAACCTTTGTTTAGTAATAATCATAGTGATTAATTTGATTAGAGAATTTTTCACAATTAGTTGTTAATTTCACTGTTAATACGACATAGCGGTGAAAGATGAGTCCTCGGATTATTGTATTCTGATTGATAATTTTAAAAAATGTAAGATAAGTGACAGATAATCAAAGCCTTAAGTCTAATTATTAAAATGTTAAAATTGAATAAATTCAAGTCTATAATCCAGCGATTGAGCTTATTATGTATATTATTATACGTAATATCTTGTAGTGATGAGGGTGGAAAATATAATGTGTTTAAGTATAATTTGATTTCTCATCCTAATTCATTAGATCCTGCGTTTGCAAAGAGTAAAAGTGAAATTTGGGTAACAAGTCACATTTTTACTACGCTTGTTAAGCTAAATAAAGATGGTGAAATCGTTCCTTCTGGTGCTAAGCATTGGAATATTTCTGAGGATGGATTAAAATATACTTTTAACTTAAATACTAATTTCAGATTTGGGAATACAGCATTGGCGGATGAGTATAAACCAAGGTCTGTAAAAGCAGAAGACTATAAATACAGTTTGTCAAGGATTATAGATTCAACAGTCAATTCACCAGGAAGATGGATTTTTGAAAATAAGATCAAGGACGAAAATTCTTTTATTGTATTAGATGATTCAACTTTTATTATTGAGCTAACTCAACCATTTCGCCCATTTTTGAGTTTATTGACGATGCAATATTGTAGTGCAGTGCCCAAAGAAGCCGTTGAAAGCAAAAATAGAGTATGGAAAGACAATCCAATTGGTTCAGGTCCATATCAATTTAAAAAATGGATTAAAAATCAAAATATTTTTCTGACACCCAATAAAAGTTTTGCAAGCAATATTGGAAATTTAGATGGCATTAAAATTCATTTTATAAAAGATAGAAAAATTGCTTTCCTAGAATTGTTGAATAAAAATTTGGATTACATAAGTGGTTTAGAATCTTCATTCATCAATGAGATGTTAACCTCAGATGGAGACCTTCAAGAGAAACATAGTAACAGTATCATTTTTAAAAAATCTTTATACTTAAACTCTGAATATATAGGCATAAATACTGCTAATCTCCAAAATGCTCATCCTTTAAAAAACAAATTAATAAGACAAGCATTAAATTACTCCATAGACAAAAATCAACTTTTACTATCTCTACGGAATAGTATTGGTTTTCCAGCAGTGAATGGATTTTGTCCTGTTGGTTTGAACCCACAATTTAGTGCAATAAAAGGGTTTAAATATGATTTTGATAAGGCAAAGTCATTGATAAATAAATCTGGTATAGACTTAGAACTAATGCCGCCAATTGTACTAAATACCAATAAGGATTATGAAGATATTATGCTTTTTGTTGCAAAGCAGTGGGAAAAACTTGGTTTAAAAGTAAAAGTAGAATTGATGGAAAGTTCTGTGTTGAGAGAAGGAATGAGAAATGGAAACATAAGTGTATTTAGGGCCTCTTGGATAGGAGATTATCCTGATCCTGAGAATTTTATGTCACTATTTTACAGTAAGAATGGAGCACCACCTAATTATACAAGGTTTGAAAATAAATTATTCGACAACTTATATGAATTGTCAAATTTAGAAACCAATGATAGCCTTAGAACAGAATTATTCCTTCAAATGGAAAATATACTTTTAGAAGAAGCACCAATCATATTTTTGTTCTACGATCAATCTTCTAATTTTTATTCAAAATCAATTTCAGGAATTAGTAATAATATTACCCATTTACTAGATGTTGAAAACATAAGTAAAATAGCAGATTAGTTTCTTACATTTCCACGCTTAATCATTTCCACGCTTATGTGGTTGTGCATTCCCATTTGGAATCCAGTATTAATATTGTTTTGTTTAAAAGTCCAAACTGGTAAATTGTTAGGAAACTGATTTGTAATATTTAAAATAATCTTTTGGAAGGTAATCATGTCAACTCCAGAAACATTAGCATCTCCATTAGCGTCTCCAGCACTAAGGATGTCTTCATTCGTAATAAGGTCTATTCCTAAAATATGTTTTCTTATGGTGATTAAGTCTAATCCACTTACTCCGATAGATGGATCACCGATTTTTTCAAATCTAAATTTTGGGTTTTCAATTCCTGGGTAATTATCTTCAAGAGATATTATTTTAAGCGTATCACTAACATTAATAGGGTAGCTAGTTCCATTATTTAAATCTTCTATGAATACAGAAACATCATCAACAGGGTCGTTCCATTGATCAGTAAAGTCAAAAGTAAAACTTGTAGGAATAGGATCTGGTTCCGTTATGATGCCAGGACCAACAGCACCTGTTGAAAGGATGGCATCATGGACAGCTTCTAGATTAGAATTACTTTTAAAGTAAACTACTTCTCTTGCTGGGTTTATAACCGCAAATGATGGTGTTCCCCAGTAAGAGCCAAATTCTCCTTGTCTGTATGGTTCGCTTGCATCATATCCGCCACCATCAATTCCAGAAGCTGGAACGGTAACTCCCAGTTCTCCGAGATAGACGGCAATTTGATCGTTTACATTACTTGATTGAGTCGTAAGCTCGAAAAATTCTACATCATTTTGTCCTGCGCCCCATGTCTCGTACAATTCTTGAAACTCTGGGGCAATATTGGTACATGGAGGACAGCCAACAAAAAACAATTTTAATACGACCGTTTTTCCTTGGTCAAGATAATCTGAATATAAATTATGCACCTCTCCGTTGGTATCTTCAATGGTGAAATCTGGAGCAAATTGAGCAATGCTTTTGCTGCAACAGGAAATGAACGTGATAGTAGCGAGAATTCTCCACATAATAAAGTTTACTTTAATTAATATATTTCGCTCATAAAAGGAAACGAGATATAATTTATATTGTTTATTTTGAGTATATGATTGAGAAGCCTAAAGTTCAGTTTCGTTATTTATCAGGAATGTCCTACAAAGAATGTTGGGATTTCCAGAAATCTCTACAACAAAAACTAATCCGAAACAAAATTAAAGTTACGAAAACTACAGATACAAGTCCAGTCGCCAGATTGCCAAATCAACTGATTTTCTGCGAGCATGCACCCGTGTATACATTAGGAAAGAGTGGATCAATAGATAACTTGTTGATTTCCAACGAAAAATTGCAAAAAGAAGAAATAGAATTCTTTAAAATAAATCGCGGAGGTGACATAACTTATCACGGACCAGGGCAAATTACAGGCTATTTGATTTTTGATCTAGATTACTTTTATCATGATGTTCATAGATTTGTCAGAGACATAGAAGAGGCAATCATAAGGTTTTTACAAAAATACAATGTTACTGGAACGAGAGTTTCTGATTATACGGGGGTTTGGATTAGAGATAAAAAAAGTAACGAAGAAAGAAAAATATGTGCGATAGGTGTACACATGAGCAGGTGGGTAAGCTTACACGGTTTTGGTTTTAATATAAATACTGACTTATCTTACTTTAATAAAATAATCCCTTGTGGTATTGTTCAAAAAAACAAAAAAGTAACTTCTTTAAGCAATGAACTAAAAACAGAAATAAAAATTAATGAAGTTATAGAAGCACTAAAATATGAATTACAATCTGTATTTAATTTTGATTATTTGGACTGATTAGATTTCTGCTAATAAATTATTGACAACTTTAGGAAGACCTGTTGTCGCAGCCTCTTCTATAATGGTCAATCGATCTTGACTTAATGTTAATTCATAATTAAGCGCTGGTTTAGGATCTATGTAGTAAATTTTTCCAAACCTTGGTAAGTATCCTATAAGACTTGCAGCAGGGTAGACCTGCATAGAGGTCCCAACGATAATAGCAATTTCAGATTCACTTACAATTCTAGCCGCATTTTGTAATTCGGGGACTTCTTCACCAAACCATACTATGTGTGGCCTCAAGTTTCCACCGCAAGAACAAAGATTTTTATTAGACAAATCTCCATCCCAATCTAATACGGAATAACAGGCTAAACACCTAACCTTTCTTAATTCGCCATGCAAATGTAAAACGTTTTTGTTGCCTGCTCTTTCGTGTAAGTCATCTACATTTTGAGTGATAACTTCAACATTGTATTCTTCTCCTAATTTATTAATAGAGTAATGTGCTGCATTTGGTTCTACTGACAGTAATTGTCTTCTACGTTGGTTATAAAAATCTTGGACCAATGCCTGGTTTTTTTGCCAACCTTCTGGAGAGGCAACGCTCATAACATCATGACCTTCCCACAGACCGTCTGCATCTCGAAAAGTTTTAATCCCACTTTCTGCACTAATTCCAGCGCCAGTTAAAACCACAATTTTTTTCATATAATTTGCTTGAATAATTCAATGACGTTTTATACTCCACAGAATTAAATGAATTATTGACCAATATTTATGATTGCAAAGAAAGAATTTTAAGAAATTTAAAAATTTAACATATTGCAATTTTGTGAAAATATTCACTTAATGGTATGCCAAAATACTTGTTTTTAAAAAATACATTAACTGTTTTATTAATATATAAACTACAGATTACCCTAGCTATATCTAAAAATTGGATTTTTATTTTAAAAATTAACAACTAATAATTTTTTATAATACCTTCATAATGTGATAGTTAACAAGTTTTTGTAATATGAAATTAATGATAAAATGCTTTAACGTTTTATCACTCAAAAGGTAAAAATTAAATACATTTACTATCCCAAATATTCGTTAATTCAGAAATTTTGCAATTTGATTTATTTTAAAGGATATAAATTATTTGCACAGTTTTTGTACATTTATAGTTGATTACAGCCAGTTCTAATAAGAATAGGGCATAATCTTGTTTAAAAAAGAATTAATATAACCGATTAATTATCTGAGAATGAAACTTCAAAAGAACATAGTCTTTTGTTTTTTTATAGTACTGTCAAGTAGTCTACTAGGGCAAGACCTGCACTATTCTCAGTTCTATAATTCACCACTAAATATAAGTCCTTCTTTAACTGGTGTTTTTAATGGAGACCAAAGGGTATCTGCATCAATAAGAGATCAATGGCGTAATGTTCCAGTACCATGGTTTACTATTTCATTGGGTTACGATCAAAAAATTTATCTTAAAAATTCAAAAGATCTATTCTTTAGTGCTGGAGCATTTATTAATTACGATAGACAAGGAGATTCTAATCTTAACCTTACCAACATCAATCTATCCGGTTCTGCAACCTATATACTCACTAAGAATCACTTATTAACTTTAGGATTAACTGCCGGATACGCAACTCGTGGATTTGACGATTCTAACCTTACATGGGACAACCAATGGAACGGTTTTGAATTTGATCCTTCTTTAACAACGGGAGAAGAAAGTATTGATTATCAACGTTATGGATTTCTAGAAAATGCACTTGGGTTTAACTACAGATTTCAAAAATCTTCAAGAACAAAAATTGATTTAGGAGTTGGAGCATGGCACTTATTACAACCTGATTCTGAATTTAATTCGTTGGTGAGAAGTAATATAAAATTACCACGAAGATTCTCTTTTTATGGTATAGGGACAATCAAGCTTGCAGATAAGATTGATTTGCAATTAGATGGATTATATCAACTTCAAGACGAATATAGAGAACTTATCTTTGGCGGATATTTTAATCTTTACCTAAACCAAAATCGTGGAAAAGAAACTAATTTACACATTGGCGCAGGATACAGAACATCTGGCTCATTATTCCCTAAAGTAGCATTAGAATACAAGAAAAGATATTTTATCGCAGCAAGTTGGGATATTGATTTATCTGATTTCAATACTCATACCAATTTCAATGGAGGGCCTGAAGTTCACTTCAATTATTTAATAACCAAAGTAAAGCCATTGGAGCAATTCAAGGTTTGCCCAATTTACTAAGCAAATGTATATCCCGAGGACATGAACTTGAAAAACGTCATATTATCAGTCTATCTGCTTGGATTAAGTACTATTGCTTTTTCTCAAACTCAAAAAGCATTCACCGAAGCAGCACAAAGAGCATTAGAGACTAAAGATTATTATTCTGCATTACATTATTACAGAACCGCTTTAGAATTTGATACTACAAACTTAGATATCGCGTATGCAGCGGCAGAGGCAGGAAGAAATTTTAATGCATACAAATATTCAGCAGAACAATACAAAAAGACAATAGCACTAGATACAGAAAATAAGTATCCACAAGCTCAATATTATTTGGCTGAAATGTACCAAAGATTGGGTCAATACGATGAAGCAAAAACCAACTACGAGTTATATAAATCAGAGTTTGGAGCAGAAGGGGAATACCTAACTAATCGAGCATCTAAAGAGTCAGAAGCATGCGAATATGCTATTGACATGAAAGATAAAGAAGCTGAGCACATTAAAGTAGAAAACCTTGGTCAGCTTGTAAATACACCATATTCAGAATTCGGTGCTTATCAATATGAAGATGACCTTTATTATTCTTCACTAAGATTTGACAACCCAGAAGCTAAACCTTCATTAACGCCTTCTCCTCAATTAAGTAAATTGTTAAAAACCAATTTAGAAGATTCTGGTGAGGTACTTGATGGTGATATTAATACAACAACTTCTTTAGTTGCTCACTCAGCATTTAATATGAACCACACACGTATTTACTACACTGTGTGCGCTTATTTAAATAGTACTGATATCAGATGTGATCTTTATTATAAGTCTATTGATGAAGAAGGTAATTTTGGTACAGGCTCGAAACTTCCATCATCAATCAATATGGCAGGAAGTACTTCTACGCAGCCAAACATTGGATATGATGCAAACTCGGGGAGAGAAATATTATACTTTGTTTCAGATAGAGAAGGAGGACAAGGCAAGTTAGATATTTGGTACTCTACAATAGAGTCTGGTTCAGAATTCGGTGAGCCTATCAATCTTTCCTCAGTCAATACAGGGGAAAATGAAGCTACTCCATTTTTCCATAAAGAAAGTAATACTTTTTACTTTAGTTCAGATGGTTACTTAGGGATCGGCGGTTACGATGTGTTCCGAAGTGATTATACAGAAAATGGTGATATCGTCAATATTGAGAATATGGGATTACCAGTCAACTCTAGTTTTAATGATTTATATTTTACATTGAATGGTAATGGGGACAAAGGGCACATCTCCTCAAATAGAATAGGTTCACAGTATCTAGAAGATATGGTTGAAGCATGTTGTTATGACATTTATTCAGTAGATATAGAAGAGTTTGATATTAAATTTAATGCACTTACATTTAATAAAGCCACTTCTGATTCGCTCTCAAAAGTTACTGTTCGAATTATAGATGTTGCTACTGGGGAAGAATATGCTTCGTTTACTAACATTGATGGAATAGATCACGAATTTGACCTAAAATCTGGAAGAGAATACCAAGTCATCGCTGAAAGAGATGGCTATAGTTCTGATACAATTTCTGTAAATACACGTAACGCTAAGAAGGGTGAAGATATAATCAAAAAACTATACTTAGAGCCTCAAGTTATAACACTAGATATTTTAACATTTGACGCTAATACTAAAGAAGATTTATCAGGAGTAACGGTAATTTTAGAAGATGTAGACAATCCTGAAATTTCTGATATAATTAGATTAAATGAATTAGGAAACGATTTCCAATTTGAATTAGAACCTTGCAGAAAATATAGAGTTACGATTGCAAAAGATGGGTTTGAACCACAAACGCTAATCATCGACACTTGTGATCCAAACATAGGCACGAATATTCTGAAAAAGATCTACTTAGGTGTTCCAAATTTAAATATTTACTTGCCAGTTACTTTATATTTTGATAATGACAAACCAGACCAAAGAAGTAATAAATTGTATACACTGAAATCATATTCAGAAACTTACTTCCCTTATTTCGATAAAAAAGAAGAATTTAAAGAAAAATATGCAGCTCCGCTTACTGGAGATATGAAATATACTGCATCACAAGAATTAGAAATATTCTTTACAGAACGTGTTCAAGGAGAATACAACAAACTACAAGTATTTTTAGATAAATTGCTTGACAGACTACGTGGAGGAGAAAGATTCGAAGTATCAATTAGAGGTTTTACAAGCCCGAAAGCCCCTAACAAATACAACCTTGCATTAGGCCAAAGAAGGGTATATAGTTTAAGAAACGAATTGACTGATTATGCCAGTGGTTCTTTCGGAACATTCCTTGACTCTGGTAGCTTGATTGTTACAGATTTATCATTTGGTGAAGAGTTAGCTCCAAGCCAAGTAAGTGATTCAAATTCGAATGTTAGAAAATCAATTTACAGTGTAGAGGCATCTGAAGAACGTAAAGCTCAGATTGTCAGTGTAAGAAAATTAAATTAACAGAAATAAGCTAAATGGCTATGAAGCTAATGTCGACAATACATACTTTAATTATAGCAATAATTAGTTGTTTCTCAATCAACTTAATTGCTCAGTGTCCCAGTGCAGATGGAACCAATTCCGGTGACGCCATAGCTGCTACACTAACATTTGATTTTAACGATTGTATCTCAAATACCATCACAGGAACAAATGTTGACTATACAGAATTTACTGCGTCCTCGTCCGTCGATGATCCTTGTATCCAAGTAGGCGTAGAAGGAGGGCATTTATATAGAAATGAACCTACTGCAAATCCTCACTCTTGTACTCCAGGAATTGGTGATTCTGCAGGAATGTGTGTTGGTTATGATACAAATTGTCTGTACACTCCTGGTAGTGATGCGGCAGTAAGATTTGATATAACGATCGATCCGATCACTGGTCCTAGTATGTTAGAGGCATTGTCTTTTTATGAATTGGCACCTTTTAATTTTAGTTACATTGGTGGAATTTCTGGACCTAATAATTATCCAACAAGATACGCAGTTCGGGTATTGGTAAATGGAACAGAAGTTTTTCATGAAATTGATCAATTTACAACTCAAGAATGGTCTTTAGAATCTTTTGATTTTACTGATAATCCAGCATTTACAATCACAGAAGAAACGACTTTTAATTTTGAATTGACGGCATACTGTGCTGCTGGTGAAATTGCAGATATAGCAGTTTGGGACTTAGACGAAATATCTATTCTTACTAGTCACTGTCAAAATGGTTTTGATGGGAATGGAGGCACTGGATCAAACGGAAATATTGCTTTTGAGGTGAATGAGGAAAATTGCACAGGATTAACTTATTCATTTACAAACAATAGTGAAAATGTTGATAATTTAATTTGGTATTTTGATTGGCCAAATTTAACACCAAGTTCAACTGAGCAAAACCCAAGTGTTACTTACTTAGAGGAAGGTAATTATACCGTACACTTAGAAGCTGATAATGGGGAGTGCTCAGCAGCTCCTTTTGAAGTACAGATTGCAGCATATGAAAATGGACTCACTGGGGGAATGGAATTGACTGTTCTTCAATGTGATGGCGAAAATGTACAGTTAGAATTATCTAATAACATTCTAGATATTGATGGCACTACCGTCCAAGATATTGTATGGACAGTTGCAGTAAATGATGGCCAAGAACTAACATTTACCGAGCAAACGGTTTTGTTAGAATTAAATGAAAATGACTTTTTAGACATAGATTTATTTGGAACAGGTTCGACTGGTTGTACGCTAAATGATATCCAAGAGAATATTTCTATATTTGATTTAGCACACCCTAACGTAGATTTTGATGCGACATTGACTGCTTGTACTGATGATGGTTTTAATATTTCTATTTCGGATAATTCTGATCATGGGAATAATGTTGTATCTTCTTATAACTGGACAATTACTGCTGACGGCACAACAACTACTTATGATACTGAATCAATAAATATCGTGAGTGAAGCAGATCTTTTTGAAGTAGAATTTTTTGTAAATTATACAAATGGTTGTGCTTCTCAAACTACCAATACAACGGTAAGTGTATATGATGAGTTAGTGCCAAACTTAGATATTACCATTTCAGGAACATCGATAGGTACTGAAGGTGGATGTATCTCATCTGATAATCAGACTTTAGAACTAATGGCAACAGGCGGATCAATTGATGGAAACATAATTTCCGTTTCATGGTCTGTAGACCAAAATGGCGTAATCACGACATATGAAGGCAGCCCTGTAGATATTGGATCTGACATTACTGAACAGGCAATCGTAACTGTAATCGTTACATTTGACAATGGTTGTGTTTTTGAAAATTCGGAAACTTTCGACTTAGGTGGTGGTACAGGAAGTAATAACGGAGAACCAGAATTTGGTTATGTAGTCGATGAATGTGGAGCAGAAAATTACACAGTAACTTTGTCTCCTCCAACAGTAAATTTTACTGTTACTAGTGCTGATTGGATTATTGTAATAAATGGAGATACGATTTTATCAAATGAATTAAATCCAACTTTACAAATACCTAACAATGGATTTGCCACAGTCTCTGGAACTGTATATGGTGATTCTGGATGTACGTATAGTTTTGGACCTTCGATCTTAGGAGATGGAGGAATTCCAGAAGGAAATGATAATAACAACTTGACGCCTGATTTTGATATCGTTGTATCTGTACCAGGTGACAATACTGGAGGAAATGGCTCTGGTGGTAATGGAGAAGATTGTGAACTGACAACAGGTCAAACCTTAGAGATTTTAGAACTGTATAGCGTTATTAATGGTACTATAGAAAATGTAGACTGGATTGTAGTAGTTGATGGGGAGACTTTTAATTATCAAGGAAATCCTGTAGACATTAATGGATTAGTAGGTGATGCAAATATCACTGCTACGGTTACCTATAGCAATGGATGTGTCTTTAGCTATAATGAAGAAATAGCATTAGATGGTGGTTTTATCAATGGATCAATAGGATTCAGTGTTGCAGAATGCATCGAAGAAGGATTTATCGTTGATCTATCACTGCCGACATTCCCTGATGGATATGAAATCGAAAGCGTATCATGGACTTTTGATGACAATGGAAGTATTACAAATTCTACTGACTTAATGCCTCAAATACAAGTGGCTACAAATGGTACAGTTACTGTAAATGGAGTAGTTACATTTACGAATGGATGTACTTACGATTTACCTAATACTGTATTAGGCGAAGGCGGAGAACCAGGTGGAAATGACAACAATAACCTTACACCTGATTTTGAAATCGTAATTATTTCAGGAGGAAATCCAGGTGATGGATCTGACAATGGAGACCCTGATTGTGTGTTAATTCCACAAGGGCAAGTAATCCAAATAAATGAGACAAACAGTGTTATAGATGGTTCAATCGAGAGCGTTGAATGGATAATAACTTTGAATGGAGAATCTTTCCCGTTTGAAGGTAACCCAGTTGACATCGGTGGACTTATTGGCGAAGCAACAATAACCACGGTTATTACTTATTCTAACGGTTGTGTTTTTGAATACACGCAGGACTTAGAATTACCTGGCGGTAATGGCGTTGACTTCGAATACGAAGTGACAGGCTGTGAGGACGATGGATCAGTAAATGTTACACTCGCTCCACCTTCAAACCTTCCTGAAGAATTTGAAATTGATAGTATATCTTGGAACATAAATATAAACGGAGTAGAATCTGTTTCTAATGAGATTAATCCTCAGATAAACATCCCAGTTGATGGATCAGCAATAATTCAAACTACTATTTATTTTAGCAATGGATGTACCGTTACGACAAATACACAAACATTGAATGAGTCAGATCTAGTTCCTGAGATTTCAATTTCTGGACAATTAGCAGATGGTGTCGAATGTGGTGATGATCCTTTATTATATGTATTTACAGTATCTCCATCTGCAACAGAAGTTAGCTGGACGTATATGCAGGGTGGAGAAATAATAAATGCAAATGGTAATCCTATACAAATAGAATTAACACCAGGAGAAACAATAGATATATCTGCTACGGCAACTTTCTTTGATAATTGTATTTCTAGTACAACGCAAGAATTTACTGCATCAGATGGAGATGATTCTTTATTACCGACTTTTAATGGTGATCCAGTTATAGATTGTGATGGTGATGAAACATCTTTGATTTTGGATGGTAATCCTAATTGGAATTATACTTGGGAACCTACTGATGGTTTAAGCTTTAATGATAATATCAATTTTTCCGACCCAATCGTTTCTGTAACAGAAATAACTACTTACAATGTAACGGTAACGGATGGAAGCTGTGTGTCTACTGGATCAGTAATTGTAGTTCCAGAAGCATTGGCAATTCCTAATATAATTATTGGTGGAGATGGTACAGGATTATTCTGTGATGGACTAGTTGAATTAACAATAGATAATGCTATTAATGGAGTAAACTATATCTGGTCTACCGATCCAAATTTTGAAAATATAATTGGAGAAGGTTCTACTTTACAATGGGATGTTGATCAAAGTGGTCCAATAACCGTATATGCCATTATTGATGGAGCACAAAATGCCAATTGCGATGTTTCTTCTTCAACGGAGATTATTAACGGTACAATTAATTTAGGACAAGACGATCCATTAGTTTTGTGTCCAGGTGATACCATAGCATATGAGATTCCAAACAATTATCCAGATCAAGAAATTACCTTAGTTTGGGAAGATCACCCTAACTTAATATCAGTTGATGAAAACGGTGTACCTACCGTAGGCGCAGGAACAGATGATTTTAGTATAAACTTTACAGCAAGCAACCAATATGGATGTACTTCGGATGAAGTCCTAAACGTTCAAATAGGAGAGAATCAACAATTATCATTCACTTTTGATCTTGTTGAATGTGGTGAAACTGCATTAATATTTACAGCTTCAGGAATGGGGCAAGACTCCATACTTAATTGGGATTTTGGTGACGGTCAGACATCAACTGAGTTTATGCCAACTAATGTTTATGACTCAATAGGAACATATACAGTAACCTTAGAAGATTTATCTTCAATATGTCCTGGAATTTCAGCATCTATGGATATCACAGTTCCAAGTTTGCCAGAAGTAATTATTGGAATAGGAGAGGATACATTGATTTCTGAGAATAATCCTGTAGAACTTTCTGCAACTTCTGGTTCTGTTTTAGACTCTATTTCTTGGTGTAATGCAATGGGAGAAGTTATTGGAACCGGAGCGAATATTTCCTATGAAGTAGATTCATTAGAAACAGTATTCGCTAAAGTTGTAGACCAATACGGCTGTAGTGATACCACTTCAGTAGTTGTTATTATCGATACAATAATAGTTGAGCCGCCATTATGCGATTCTCTAATTATTTCAGGGCCTGCTGAACCTTTTGGTCCTTGTGCGGGACAAGAATTTAATTTAGAGGTTAACACCTCAATTATTGCAGGAAGTGACTTTACTTACGTATGGGGACCAGAAGAATGCATAGTATCAGGTCAAGGCGAAAGTGTAATTACCGTTTCTGTAGATGCCGAGCCAAAAGTATTTACAGTACAATTGGTAGATAACGCAGAGATATGTATTGATACCATCAATTTGACTTATGAAGTTGATCCAATTACAATAGAAATAGATATAACAAAAGAAGGAAATGATCCATTAATCTTAGGTGATTCATGTACGATTACAGTAAACGGAATAGTGGAAGGTGATGATATATTATGGAATACAGGAGAAACTACTCCAAGTATAATCGTCTATCCTAACAATGATTTAAACGAATACAGCGTCGTAGTGACAGATGAAAATGGATGTCAAGGTGAAGCGTCAATCCTAAAACCATTTGTAACTCCGCCATGCACAGTACCAGAAGGAATATTTATTCCAAATGCATTTTCACCAAACCAAGATGGCAACAATGATGTCTTTTTAGTGAGAAGTCATATTATACAACCAGAAAATTACGAATTTTTTGTGTATGATAGATGGGGAGAAGAAATCTTCAGGTCCACAGGAATAGGAAATGGTTGGGATGGTACATTAAATGGAGAAAGACTTTCTCCAGATGTCTATGCATACTGTTTAAAAGCAACATGTATTGATGGAACAGAAATAAATCATTCTGGCAATGTCAGTCTTATAAAATAAAAAATTGTTCTTCCGATAAAATTTTTAAAGCCACCTTTTTAGGTGGCTTTTTTATTTAT
>JAHDBF010000135.1 GCA_020630525.1 Saprospiraceae bacterium | reverse complement strand
GAATAACATGTCCATCTTTTGAAGATAAAGACCATTACGAAGTTCAAGGATTTGATCGAGCTACTGGAACAAATGACGCTGGAAAAGAAATAGATCTCAAGTATGCAATTATAGATGGTAAAGGATACTTATTAGAGCAAAAAACGATTTGGGATGGAGGAATCCTTGGTGGAGGAGTTACCTCATTCTATGATTTATCTCCAACAAAGAATGTGATTACTATGATTCTTGTGGCGTTGCTATTGTTTTTAATCTTTAGATCTGTAGCAAAGGCATATGTAACTAGGGATGGACAAGCACCATCTGGAATGCAGTCACTATTAGAGCCAGTATTCCTATTTATAAGAGATGATGTAGCGATTCCATTTTTAGGCGATAAACACGAGAAGTTTTTACCATTCTTAATGTGTATTTTCTTTTTTATTTTGACATTAAATCTTTGGGGTCAGGTTCCATTTTTAGGTAGTACTAATGTAACAGGAAGCTTGACAGTAACTTTGGTATTAGCTTTTGTAGTTTTTATTATTACCAATATTAACGGCAATAAGGACTACTGGATACATATATTTAACATGCCAGGCGTTCCTTGGTATGCAAAAATTATTCTAACACCAGTAGAGATACTCGGTATATTTATTAAGCCAATAACATTATTATTGAGATTGGCAGGTAATATTTCTGCAGGGCATATCGGAATATTGAGTTTTGTAGGATTGATTTTTATTTTTGGTAATGCGGGAGAGAGTTTATCAGGAAGTTTGACTGGTACAGCACTTGCAATTCCATTGACTATGTTTATGATGGCAATAGAGTTGTTGGTTGCTTTTGTACAAGCATTTGTATTTACCATATTGACTGCTTCTTATTTAGGCGCAGCCACAGAAGAACACGAACATCATTAATTAACTAATTAATATTTTTAAAATGACTGGAACATTAGCAGCTTTAGGAGCAGGACTTGCAGTAATTGGTGCAGGAATTGGTCTTGGACAAATTGGCGGTAAGTCAGTTGAAGCCATCGCTCGTCAACCTGAAGCGTCAGGAGACATTAGAGGTGCGATGATTATTATGGCTGCCCTTATTGAGGGTGCAGCACTAATTGCTATCGTATTTATCTTCTTTGTAGGATAAGAAATACGCAAAATTTACAAATCGACGAAATGCGGTTGGCAAATTAGTCGATTTGTTTTTTATCTAGAATTTTAAACAAGAATTATTGTGATCTATTTATTAAGCTTTTCTCCTTTTCAACCATCACCAGGTCTTGCACTTTGGTCTTTGATTATATTTTTATTATTCTGGTTTTTGATGGCAAAATTTGCATTCAGACCTATAGCAAACGCTTTGTCAAAAAGAGAAAAAGACATTCAAGATGCACTCGAAGAAGCTAAAAAAGCAAGAGAGGAAATGGCAAACTTGAAAGCAGAAAACGATAAAATCTTAGCTGAGGCGAGAGAGGAAAGAGCTGCAATGCTTAAAGAAGCTAAGGACACAAAAGCATCTATAATCAATGATGCTAAAAACGAAGCAAAAGCTGAAGCACAAAAAATAGCTACTAAAGCTAAAGCAGAAATTGAGTCTGAGAAAAAAGCAGCCATCGCTGACCTTAAAAACCAAGTTGGTTCTATGGCCATCGGTATCGCTGAAGAGATTCTAAAGAAAGACTTAAATGGAGGTCAAGATGACTTGGTTTCTAAATTGGTTAATGATATTAAGTTAAATTAATTCAATGTCAGTAACTGCAATAGCTAATAGATACGCCAAGTCATTGTTAGACCTTAGTGTTGAGCAAAACAAACTTGAGCAAGTATATGGTGATATGCTGGGTTTTAAAGAAGCTTTAAAATCTAGAGATTTAGTCATGTTACTAAAAAGTCCTATCGTAAGTATGGACAAAAAGAAAGCTGTATTTAATGCCGCTTTCGCTGATAAGGCTGACAAACTAAGCCTTTCATTTTTTGACTTAGTAATATCTAAAGGTAGAGAAGCAAATCTTCCTGATATGGCTGATGCATTCATTCAGCTTTATAGAGAAAAAAACAATATTTCTAGCGCTAAAGTAATCTCTGCAAGCAAATTGTCTGAAGATAAACTGAACGTTGTAAAACAAAAAATAAACGAATTTGTCAAAAGCGACAAAATCGAAATTACTGAAGTAATAGACAGTAGTTTACTAGGAGGATTTATCTTAGAACTTGGTGATAAAAGATATGACGCCAGTGTAAAAGGTAAATTGAATAGACTTAAAAAAGAATTTTCTTAAAACGACATAAAATTTTATTCCAATGATAGGTATTAAACCTGATGAGATATCAAGCATATTAAAGCAGCAATTGTCTGGTTTAACCACTGAAACACAGTTAGAAGAAACAGGAACTGTATTACAAGTGGGTGATGGTATTGCTCGTGTTTATGGATTATCAAAAGCAAGAGCTGGAGAATTAGTAGAATTTGACAGTGGTGTCCAAGCGATTGTATTAAACTTAGAAGAAGATAATGTTGGTGTGGTTCTTTTAGGATCAGGTGCCGGCATCAAAGAAGGTTCCAATGTAAAAAGAACTGGAAAAATCGCTTCTCTAGGTGTTGGAGAAGGAATGGTTGGTAGAGTGGTGAATCCACTAGGTCAACCCATTGACGGTAAAGGACCTATAACTGGAGATAGATACGATATGCCTTTGGAGCGTAAAGCACCAGGTGTAATCTACAGACAACCAGTAAGTGAACCTTTACAGACAGGTATCAAAGCGATTGACGCAATGATTCCTATTGGAAGAGGTCAGAGAGAGTTGATCATTGGTGATAGACAGACTGGTAAAACTGCCATTGCAATAGATACCATCATCAATCAAAAAGAATTTTACGAAGCAGGAGAACCTGTATTCTGTATATATGTAGCTTCTGGACAGAAAGCTTCTACAGTTGCGCAAGTAGCAAAAGTATTAGAAGAAAATGGTGCAATGGATTACACGGTAATCGTTTCATCATCTGCATCAGATCCTGCACCACTTCAGTTTTACGCACCATTTGCTGGAGCAGCGATTGGAGAATATTTTAGAGATACTGGAAGACCAGCGTTGATCGTTTATGATGATTTATCAAAGCAAGCAGTAGCTTATAGAGAGGTATCATTACTACTTAAGAGACCTCCGGGAAGAGAAGCATATCCAGGTGATGTATTCTACCTTCACTCAAGATTATTGGAAAGAGCTGCAAAAATCATTAATAATGATTCCATAGCAAATGATATGAACGATCTTCCAGAATCATTGGTAAAAGCAGGATTGGTAAAAGGTGGTGGATCATTAACAGCATTACCGATTATCGAAACTCAAGCGGGTGACGTTTCTGCATATATTCCTACCAACGTAATTTCGATTACAGATGGTCAGATATTCTTAGAGTCAAATCTATTTAACTCTGGTGTAAGACCAGCGATTAATGTGGGTATCTCCGTATCAAGAGTAGGAGGAAATGCGCAGATTAAATCAATGAAAAAAGTATCTGGTACATTAAAACTAGATCAAGCACAATATAGAGAGTTAGAAGCCTTTTCAAAATTCGGTTCTGATTTAGATCCAGCTACTATGGCTGTATTGGCAAAGGGAGAAAGAAACGTGGAAATCCTTAAACAACCACAATACAGTCCATTGACGGTCGAAAATCAAGTTGCTATTATTTATCTAGGATCAAAAGGTAAATTGAGAAATGTACCTGTTGAAAAAGTAAAAGAATTCGAAGAGCATTTACTATCAACATTAAGACAAAAGCACGAAGGAATTTTAGCTAACTTTAAAAAAGGTAAATTAGAATCAGAAGACCTAAAAGCTTTAGAAGCGCTTGCTGATGATTTATCAAAACAATATAAAGCTTAATACAGCATGTCAGGTCAGCTCAAAGAAGTAAGAGAAAGAATTAGCTCCGTCACATCGACGCAACAGATAACCAAAGCCATGAAAATGGTTTCTGCTGCCAAGTTGAGACACGCGCAGAATGCCATCACGATGATGAGACCATATGCCGATAAGCTAGATCATATGATTAAAAATATTCTTTCGAATATTGAAGGTGGTGCGCAAAGTACTTATGGTACTAAAAGAGAAATCAATAAAGCAGCAGTAATTGTTATTACTTCGAATAGAGGTCTTTGCGGTGGATTTAATTCTAGTATTGCTAAGGAAGTGTATAAAACTTACGAAGAACTTTCTGCGATTACATCTGATAAAAACTTGACTTTCTATTTTATCGGAAAGAAAGGTTATGATGCATTAAAAAGAAGACTTGGAGATGCTGAGCTGAACAGAGATTATGTAGATCTTTTTTCTGATTTGACTTTTGAAAATGTCGCTGCAATTGCTAATCAAATGATGGAGCAATTTAAAAATGGAGAGTTAGATAGAGTCGATGTATGCTATAGTAAATTTAAAAATGCTGCCGTTCAATTGCCTATTTCTACACAATTTCTTCCTGTAAAAAATGAAGAAGTTGAGACAGCACAAAAAGGAAGTAAAGCAGATTATATTTTTGAGCCAAGTAAAGAAAAGTTATTAGAAGAATTAATTCCTACTATTCTACAAACCACTTTTCATAAGTATTGTCTTGATACGCACGCCGCTGAGCATGGTGCTAGAATGACAGCTATGGACAAGGCAACAGAAAATGCGCAAGACTTACTTAAAGAATTAAAAATCAGTTATAACAAAGCAAGACAAGCATCCATTACTAACGAGATCCTTGAGATTGTTGGAGGAGCTGCCGCGCTGGAAAGTTAAACTAAAAGTCATATAGAAACAAAAAAGACGCGCTAACTATTTTAGCGCGTCTTTTTATTTTTTAACAATTATGAAAACCTAAAATGGTCATTTATTAAGATTTATCCTTTTCCATTCAGAAGGATTCATATTATACCATTTTTTGAATGCTCGTTCGAAAGCACTTCGCTCAGAATAACCCAATAAATCTGAAGTTTCTGCAATACTAAGATTGGAATCTTTGAGATAAGTACTTACCATTTCTTTTCGGATGTTTTCTTTTATACCAGAAAAGGAAGTACCTACTTCTTTTAATTTTCGTTGTAGAGACCGTTTCGAGCAACCTAGTTTACCAGAAATTTCTTCGATAGAGAAGCAAATATCTCTATTCAATAATTCAATAATTTGATCAGACAGCCCAATTTCCTCTTTTTTAGTATTTATCTTTTTTAACTTACTAAAAATTACTGATCCAATATCAATTACTTCAGCCAGTTTGCTTTCTTGTAAATCTTGTGTATAGTTTATAACAATTCCAGGCTCTACAGAGCTGATTTCTGACTTGATCCAGTTTTGGTCAATACTCCCTTTTTCCCAGCCAAACAATAAGGTTAAAACCTTTGTAATAAAACCAGCACAAAACTTAAGTATGTCTTTTTTTAGTGTCTGACTAAATTGTAATTTAAATCCTGGAAACGATATCAGGATTTTAAAACCATCTTTTACATTAAGTTTTATGTCTAAAAAATTTAAATGCTTTTGATAGTCAAGCTTAAAATCATTCTCTTCGGTTGAATCTTGCTTAAGCAATTCACTTATGATATAACCAACCAACTCCAATGAAAGGGTATTGATATTATACCCAGCCTCATATATATTATCCCGAATTTCATTATTGTAATTAGAAGTATTACGCAATTGTTTAAATAATTCATCTAAGACAATAAAAGAAGATTCCATTTTTGTCACTTTATACCTAGTGACTGCGACTACTGCGGATAATAATCTTTTAGAAATAAAAAAGTTTTCTCGTTCACTTTTACACAACAATAACGTGCTCTCCATTAGCTAAAATGTAAGTATTAATAAAATAGCAGTATAAACTTCGAGTATAAAGGTACTAAGGAAGGAGATATAAGTTTTTTAAACCAGCTGTGTGGTTACAAAAAGTATGGTGTTGAAAATTATTCATGTTGGTTTGAATACAAAGTATTTAAACCAACATTACAAATAAACCTATTTTCTTACGCATTCTCAACTTTTTGCGGAGTTATTGAAGAATTTTTTTAAAATTATTTCAAATTGAATAGGGGGTGACAGATAAAATGCTGTCTATAAGACAAAGGGTGTTGAAAATTATTCAAAAATAAACCTATCCAAATGTGGATAGGTTTTTTTGTTTATGACTAATTCAATACAGAAATGACGAGTTCTTTGAGCAGCGCATCATCATTTACCCTTCTTGCGCTGATTCCCTTGGATTTTAAATCTAACTCCTTTATAGTTTTGTATATGTGAATTAATGAATCTCCTTTAAAGTTTCTTGCAGAAGATTTGTAATCGTTTAGAAAGTATGGATTTACACCTATTTTTGAAGCCAATCCTCCATCTGGAATTCCTGTATTCTGCTTAACAATTAACAGCTTTTGAAAATAATCAGATACCCTAAATAGTATCATCGGTAATGGATTTTGCTTTGGATTTTCTCCAAAATACTTAATCATTCTGAATGCTGTTTTGCTATCCCTTCGACCAAGCACATTGATAAATTCGAATATATTGTATTCTTTACTTATCCCTATATATTTTTCTACCTCTGCTGTGGTAATCTGAGACCCCTTCGGTAGATTCAATATTAATTTGGAAAGTTCGTTGGTTAAATTAGTTAGATTTGTTCCAATGTAAGTCTTGATCAATTCACTGGCATGATGATCAATACTGTAATTTTCAGATTTTAAAAAGGAAGAAATAAAAGACGATAGCGCACTTTCATATACTTTTTTTGACTCCATAAGATCAGCTTTTTTGGAAATTGCTTTCCAAAACTTTTTTCGCTTATCTATCTTTTTATGTTTGTGGGTTATAACCAATATGGTCTGCTCACTTGGCTTTAAAAAGTATGGCTCTAGTTTATCAATATCACGCATACTTTGTGCTTCTTTCAGAATAATGAGCCTAAATGCAGCCATCATAGGATATTGGTAGCATTGATCCATTAAGTCTTTCGCATTTATATCTTTTCCATAAACAGTAATTTGATTAAATGCTTTTTCACTTTCTTCGAGAATGTGATTTTCTGCATATTTGGCAGCTTGATCAATGTAAAATTCTTCATCCCCATGCAATAAAGTAATGGGATTAAAATCTTTGTTTTTCCATTTTTTTATCAAGTCAGCATACTTCATTTTCCTATTATTACCATTTTTAGATCATTGCAAGCATCAAAATTAGTTTAAAGCGATGCCTTATTCTCTTCTTTTGGGTTACTTTTTACATATTTTTTTATTTCAATTGAGTCAATTTTGCCCTAATCTTAAATTTATCAGTTATATGTTATGCAATGACTATTAACTAATTAAAATAATGATGAATCATAGATATGTTAAAAACACCTAATAATCAATAAGTTATACATTTTTTTATACTGGTTTATGGGATAAAAAGAAGCATAAAATAATTACCTAGAGAAGATTTTAAATCTTACCATTGTATTATATTTACGTTCAGTTAAATCCCATTTAACAGCAAAACTCAATGGATAATAGAACAAAAAGAGACTTAGCAATAGTAAATCTTATTGCTGATTTTGAAGATATGTTGGCCAATGGAGAATCAATATTCTTAGGTCAAAACTCATATCAAGACATAATAGAATATTACGAAGAAGATGGTCAGCTAAAAAAGGCTTTGACAGTGATAGATTTAGCTATCCTCAACTTTAGTAATGTTGCAGAATTTTATCTTAAAAAAGCTAACATTTTAAGAGGGTTAAACCGTCCTAAAGAATGTTTAAGTGCCTTAGACGAAGTAGAAAAAATTGCTCCTCAAAATATGGAGGCAAAGTATCTAAGAATTAAAGTGTTTGCGTATTTAGGAAAAATTGAAGAAGCAGAAGAAATTATTTCTATGCTTTCTGTCCATGCTAATAACAATGAAAAAACAGATTTATACATCTGTGAATCTTACATTTACGAAGTTACTCAAGAGTACCATCAGATGTATGACGTATTGAAAAAAGCAATTATCGGCAACCCAGAAAATCAAGAAGCGTTAGATAGATTTTGGTTTTCGATAGAATTTTCAAAAAACTATTACTCAGCAATTGAGTTCCTTACTAAGGTAATAGACAAGACTCCTTACTCATACATGTCTTGGTATAATTTAGGACAAGCATATTCATGTGTTGGGGAATACAAAAAAGCCATTTTTTCTTTAGAATACGCTTTTATTATACAGCCAGAATTCCAATCTGCTTATTTGGAATGTGCAGAATTGTGCCTACAGATCATGAATTACGCTAAAGCGCTTGATATTTACAAAGAAGCTTTAGAGAGATTTGGACTAGATGAAGAGATACTGCTCAATATGGCAGAATGCCAAAAAGAAATGGGTAATATCGCTGGTGCAAAATATAACCTGTACAAAGCGCTAAAGTATGATCCATACAATGACGAGGTGTACTATAAACTAGGTAAGTGCCACGCATTGGAGAAAAATTGGAATAGTGCTATAAAAGCTTATCATAAAGCCATAACAATAGAAGAACATACTGAAGATTACTATTTTGATCTAGCAGAAGCCTATTTTGCAATGGGTAGTTATGAAAAGGCAGATTTCTTTTACAGAAAAGCGACTACCATTGCACCTGAAGAAAGCTTCTATTGGGCAAAATATGCCAGTTTCCTTATCAAAACTAACGAAACAGCATTAGCATTACAGCTATTAAGGAAAGCAGAAGATTTTACTTTCGGCGCAGACTTATTGTATTGTAAATCAGTGGCATTACTGTTAAATAACGATGAAGAAGCTTATGTAACTTTACAAGAAGCACTAGAAGAAGACATAGATTTACACCCAATGATCTTTACCTTAGAGCCAGAATTGGCTTTAGATGAGAAGTTAAATTCTATGATAAATTATTTTAAGGAGTAAT
>JAHDBF010000134.1:6329-8980 GCA_020630525.1 Saprospiraceae bacterium | reverse complement strand
GCAGGCGAAATCTTAACCATCGTTTTCCCTTTTAAAGAAGCAATATCTGCAGCACCACAATATCCCATTCCTGATCTTAATCCACCAGTATATTGCACCATTACTTCTGATACATTTCCTTTGAATGGAACTCTACCTTCTATTCCTTCTGGGACAAGTTTGTTTTGGTCATCTTCGTTTTCTTGGAAGTATCTGTCTTTTGATCCTTGCTTCATCGCAGAGATAGAACCCATTCCTCTATAAATTTTAAATTTTCTTCCTTGATAAATGATCGTTTCTCCAGGCGCCTCTTCTGTACCAGCTAATAACGAACCAACCATAACGCAGTCCGCACCTGCTGCAATAGCTTTTACAATGTCTCCAGTATAACGTATACCACCATCCGCTATAATAGGAATACCCACTTGCTTTGCCGCTTGATAGCAATTCATCACAGCACTCAGTTGCGGAACACCTATTCCGGCAATAATCCTTGTCGTACATATACTTCCTGGACCGATCCCAACTTTCACACCATCAGCACCCATTTCATTTAATGCCAATACCGCGGCACCAGTAGCAACATTACCTCCGATCACTTGCAAATCAGGAAAATTGGTCTTAATATCTCTTATGGTTTCTAATACTCCTCTCGAATGTCCATGAGCAGTATCAACTGTTACCACATCCACTTGCACATCTACCAATGCACTAATGCGCTCCATCGTATCTTTAGTAACACCAACTGCTGCTCCTACCAATAATCTACCTCGGCTGTCTTTGGAAGAATTGGGAAAGTTTTCCACTTTCAAAATATCCTTATAAGTGATAAGTCCAACCAATTTGTAGTCATTATCAACAACAGGCAGTTTTTCTATTCTATGTTTTTGGAGGATGGTTCTTGCCTCATCCAACGTCGTACCACTTGGTGCGGTGACTAAGTTTTCTTTGGTCATCAACTCACTGACCAATTTAGAATAATTGGTTTCAAACCGTAAATCTCTATTCGTCAGAATACCAATCAATTTATGATTAGCGTCTGTAACGGGAATACCGCCGATTTTATAATTACGCATCATGCCTAATGCTTCCTCAACTTTTGCCTCTGGATGTAAAGTGACGGGGTCTATGATCATACCAGATTCGGAACGTTTTACTTTCCGCACTTCTTCTGCTTGCTCAGCGATTGACATATTTTTATGTATCATACCTATACCGCCAATTCTCGCCATGGCAATCGCTAGCTTATATTCCGTTACGGTATCCATTGCCGCTGAAACGATCGGAACATTTATAGTTAGACCCTTAGTTAATTGAGTTTTAATCTTGACTTGATGTGGTAATACTTCAGAATAATCTGGAATCAGAAGAACATCGTCGTAGGTAAGTGCTTCTTCAAATGGTTTGAATGTTGCAGAATTATTTATTTCCATGTGTAAAATTATAACTAAATATTGAAGCTTCAAAACATTAAGTAAACAACCTAGCTTTTCTATTTAAAAATTTACATTAATTTAATAATCAACAAAATATTTACTTCCTTTATAACCACGTAAATTGATACTTATGCTCAGCGTACTTTCGGACGACCATTTCATGAAGCAGGCTTTGATCGAAGCAAGAAAAGCATACGATTCAGGAGAAGTACCTGTAGGTGCAGTGATCGTATGCAATAATACCATCATCGCCCGTGGTCATAATCAGACAGAGTTACTACATGACATTACTGCACATGCAGAAATTATAGTTATCACTGCTGCAAGTAATTACCTTGGTTCAAAATACCTCCAAGATTGTACATTGTATGTTACATTAGAACCTTGTTTTATGTGTGCTGGTGCACTCAAATGGGCACAAATCGGAAAAGTAGTTTATGGCACTAGCGATGACAAATCTGGATTTATGAAATATGGCAAGGAAGTTCTCCATCCTGATACCAAATTAGAGTATGGCATTTTACAAAATGAATGTAAAAAACTATTGCAAGACTTCTTTGCAGAAAGAAGATAGTGTTAAGAAGTCTTAATTTATCAGCATTAGCCGTTAAACAAATATTAAGCACTTGAAAGCATAGCATTTTGCACTTAATTTAGATTTAATCAAAAAGTAAATGCTATGAAATACTTTCTTTTTATCGCTTCGGCAATACTCCTTAGTTCGTGTGCCAGTCTAACTCCATTTACCCAAGATCTACATCAAGAACTTAATTTATCAGAAAATGAAATAAAGCGCGTTCAGTTTTATCTTTCAGATGATATCGTGCTTTATCGTCAAATGGACAATAGCAATTCTACCATTCAAGAAGGAAAAATAAAATTCAGAAAAGGACAAAAGATTCAAGAGATAGTTTTTAAAGAAGGTACGCCAGGTGTGGTTATATTCCAACCAAAAGAAAATCGTTTTGCAGTAAGTTTTGATGAAAACGACGATAAGTTTCTCATGTTCGGACCTAACAAAAAATACTATGATAGATATTCTCTTTTAGGAAAAGATTGGAATAGAAATACAGGTCAAGTGACTTATGGAAACGAAACATTCTATACAGATTCCGAAAATGCATTGACATCTTTGATGGTGAATGTGAATAAAGTAAGAAGTGTAACTGTAGATAGAAGTAGTCCTTCAGGCAGAAAAGTAAAATAAATGTAGCTATCGAAAATCAGGCTAGTATC
>JAHDBF010000134.1:3617-6229 GCA_020630525.1 Saprospiraceae bacterium | reverse complement strand
TATGCTAGTCTGGTTTTCTTTTTAATAAATTATCTAAGAATTTTTTCTTCCGTTTTTCTTTTATGATTCTCCATTCCAGAAGTTCCTTTTAAAAACGGTACAAAACTAAACTTCCCAAAAGTCTCTTTGTCATAGCTAGTTTCACTGGTTTTTAAAATTCTTGTCATTACTTGTCCTCTTTGATCTCCAATAGGCAGTAACATTATACCACCAACTTTTAGTTGTTGGAAAAGTTTTTTAGGGATTTCATTTATTCCAGCAGTAGCAATAATTCTATCAAATGGAGCAAACCTTGGTGATCCTTCGTAGCCATCTCCATATAAAGTACGAATACTATTGAATCCTATTTTTGGTAGGAAACTAGAGGTTTTATCAAACAATAATTTTTGCCTTTCAATAGAATACACTTTAGCATTCATTGTCGCCAAAACAGCAGCTTGATAACCAGAACCAGTACCTATCTCAAGAACTTTACATTTATCAAATATTTCTAACAATTCAGATTGTCGAGCAACGGTATATGGTTGAGAAATTGTCTGTCCACTTCCGATCGGAAATGCTTGATCTTTATAAGCCCATTCGTCAAAAGCATTATCCAAAAAATAATGACGTGGTATCGCCCCTATCGCAGCTAAGACTTTTATGTCTTTAATGCCTTTATCCTTGAGCTGTTTAACCAGTTTTGCGCGTAATCCCTTATGTCTATAGCTGTCTTTCATGTAGGGGCGAAGTTAATTAAATATTACAAAATTATTTAATATGTTTTTTAAAAAATTACAAGTATGCTTAAATTAATATAAATTTGTGCTTCAAAAAATTTGTCAAATGAATATTAAGTTTGGAACAGATGGTTGGAGAGCAATCATTGCAAAAGAATATACCACAGATAATGTGCAACGTGTATCAGAAGCTGCAGCACAATGGATGATTAAGAAAGGTATGTCAAAAGTGGTTATCGGTCACGATTGCAGATTCGGAGGAGAGATGTTTTTAAATACGGCATCTGAAGTTTTTGCCCACTTTGGGATTAAAGTATATGCTGCAAAAGGATTTGTATCTACACCAATGGTATCTCTAGGTGTGGTAAAAATGGAAGCAGATTTAGGTGTAGTGATTACCGCAAGTCATAATCCACCTAGCTATAATGGCTTTAAATTAAAGTCTTCTTTCGGAGGTCCTACAATTCCAAAAGAGATCGCTGAAGTAGAACATATGATTCCAGATACTGCAATAGGCAAACTACCCTCTTACACCAAATTCTTAGAAGAAGGTAGAATGGAATATATTGATTTAGAAAAAATGTATCTAGATCATGTAAAAGCCAATTTTGATTTAGAGCTCATTCGGAAATCTGGAATTAAAGTGGCTTATGATGCCATGTATGGCGCTGGACAAAATGTAATGCGTGCATTATTTCCAGATGCTGCGTTATTGCATTGTGAGGATAATCCATCTTTTATGGGTCAAGCCCCAGAGCCTATTCATAGAAATTTGCATGAATTGTCGCAATATATTAAAGACCACAAAGAAATTAACTTGGGCGTTGCCAATGATGGTGATGCGGACAGGATTGGATTATATGATGAAGATGGAGAATTTGTAGATTCACACCATATTCTACTTTTGCTTCTTTATTATTTAAAAGAATATAAAGAGCTAGATGGTAAAGTAATTATTACTTTCTCAGTAACCAACAAGATGAAGATGTTGGCTGAACATTACGGTCTTGACTTAGAAGTTACGAAAATAGGATTTAAGTACATCGCCGAAATAATGATAAATGAAGATGTATTGGTCGGTGGCGAAGAGTCTGGAGGATTGGCTGTAAAAGGACACATTCCAGAGAGAGATGGTGTTTGGATTGGGTTAATTATTATGGAATTTATGGCTCGTACAGGCAAATCTGTTAAGGAATTAATCGATGATATTTATGCTAAAGTTGGTCCATTTAAATGTGATCGAGACGACCTTCATTTGGAAGATGCGAAAAAATTAGCGATAATTGAGAAATGTAAAAATGGAGAAATAACTTCTATCGGTAATAAGCCTGTAATAAATACAGAAAATATTGATGGATATAAGTTTTATCTTAGCGATGACCAATGGGTAATGATCAGGCCAAGTGGAACAGAGCCAGTACTCAGGGTATATGCACAAGATGTGAATAATCAGCGAGTTCGCGAGCTTTTAGATGCCGCGCATGAAACTTTACAGAAAGATCTTTAGTTAACATTATAAAATAAAATACGAATAAAACATGGATTTCAGTTTGGTAGTTGAACAAATGAGTCAACAAGCAGGAAATGTTAGTCCTATCGGGGCAACAATAAAATTTGTTTTAGATGATCAACCAATCTTTATTGATGGTACAGGAGACTCTAATGTAGTTACTCAGGATGATAATGATGCAGAATGTACCATTATTACAAGTGTAGAAACGCTAGAAAAATTAAAAAGTGGCGACCTCAATCCTATGATGGCCGTAATGGGTGGAAAAGTAAAAATCAAAGGAGATATGGGTCTTGCAATGAAATTGCAATCACTTATCTAAAAGCTAAAGTATTTGTTACTTAATTTGAAAGCCGTCTTAATCGATGGCTTTTTTTGTGCCA
>JAHDBF010000134.1:0-3517 GCA_020630525.1 Saprospiraceae bacterium | reverse complement strand
CAATAAATAAGTTGAAAATGTAAAATTTTCCAAGTTTAGTTTGGTCGTATCTTAGGGAATTATAATTACGAATATTATATTTATGCAAAACAAAAAACAAGTATGAAGCCTACTCGATTATTCGAATTTTTAGATTACCAAAAGAAACACCATCCTTTAGAGAAATCATTTGGATCAAAACTGTCTGGAGAATGGAAATTTTTTAGTACCGACGATATGCTAAACAAAGCACATGCATTGGCATCTGGATTAATTTCTATTGGTATAGAACCTGGTGATAAAGTAGGTGTCGTCGCATATACCAATAGACCAGAATGGATCATTTCCGAAATTGCCTGCCAATATGTTGGTGCAATCAGTGTTCCGCTTTATCCAACCATCAGTCCCGATGAATACGTATATATCTTAAATGATGCTGAAGTAAAAGCAGTACTCATGGGCGGTCAAGATTTACATAAAAAAGTAAGTGAAGCACAGAAATCTGTCCCATCATTAAAACACCTATATACTTTTGATAATCAATCAGGTGTTCCTCATTGGGAAGAAATAATGAATAATGACCATAAAGAAGAAATCGAAAAAAGAAAAGCCAATGTAAAAAATGGCGATCTAGCAACCATAATTTACACCTCAGGAACTACTGGTAAACCAAAAGGTGTAATGCTTACACACAACAATATCTTAAGCGTAGTTTTTGATACAGAAGAACAATTACCGATAGAGTCTGGGCAAACTTCTCTGAGTTTCTTGCCTTTCTGTCACATATTCGAACGCGCAGTTTATTATGCATATATCTACCGAGGAATAACAACTTATTGCACAGGTACGGATAATCTCGGAGGAGAAACTGGCGACCTACAATCGGTAAAACCTCACTTCTTCTCTACAGTCCCAAGACTATTAGAAAAAGTATATGAGAAAATTTACAACAAAGGTCTAGACTTAGAAGGCGCAAAGAAAAAGTTATTTTTCTGGGCATTATCGCTTACTGATGATTATGAAATCGGTAAAACTTATAGCGGTCTAGCAGGTATCAAAAGAAAAATCGCTGACAAACTGATCTTCTCAAAATGGAGAGCAGCGTTAGGTGGAAATCTAGTTGGAATCGTAACAGGCGCAGCTCCATGTCCAGCAAAAATCGCAAGGGTTTTCTCTGCTGCAGGTGTGCCAATAATGGAAGGTTATGGACTGACAGAAACGTCACCAACATTAACCATCAATAGATTTAATGGCAACTATGCAAAAATTGGGACAGTAGGCCCGAAAATAGATTGTGTAGAAATCATGATCGACGCCTCTGAGGGAGATTATAAAGAAGGAGAAGGAGAAATATTGGCTTTTGGACCGAATGTAATGCAAGGCTACTATAAAAAACCAGAAAAAACTGCAGAAGTATTTAAAGATATCGATGGAAAAAGATGGTTTAGAACAGGTGACATTGGAAAATGGGTAGATGGACCAGGAGACCACAAATACTTAAAAATTACAGATCGTAAAAAAGAATTATTAAAAACATCAGGTGGGAAATATGTTGCTCCAGCACCGATCGAAGGAAGAATGAAAGAAGATTTTCTTATAGAAAACATCATGGTCGTTGGTGATAAACAAAAATTTGTTTCTGCGCTAATTGTTCCTGCAACAGAAGCACTGAAAGATTGGTGTGATGAAGAATGTATTGAATTTAAGTCGCGTGCAGAGGCAATTAAAAACGAAAAAGTCATAAAACGTATCCAAGAGACAATAGATAAAGTAAATCCTAGTTTTAATCACGTAGAACAGATTAAGAAGTTTGTCCTCTTGGATCAAGATTGGGAAGCAATCAAACAAGATGGTTCAGATGCTGAATTGACACCTACAATGAAATTAAAAAGACGGGTAATTAGGCAAAAATGCGCTGACGATATTACTAAAATGTATAGCTAATTGATTTATTGAACATTCAATAATAACATATTATCATTTTAATAGATTATTTGGCTGATTCTGCTTCTTGATTACTTTCGAAATAGTATAAATAACTTTACAAAAGTGATTTAAGGCTATAATCGGGATAATATCATTATCGAAGCAGTAAAAAAGGCAATTTTAGTAGCAGTTTCTTTCATATTTAGCGTATGATTGTCAACTTTGCACGTCATAATCAATCTATACAGAATTATAGTATGAAATATATTTACTTATTAGCCTTTTTAGCGATCAGTAGCATTGCGATTAGTCAAGATTCACCGTTTCAAAGGATATATCCTTTAGAAAATAAATCATTGGAAAATGGCGCTTTGGCAGTAGCTTCAGATGGATTTTTTCTAATGAATCTGACTACAGATGAAAACGATGATACTAACCTCGTCCACCTTACCAAACATTCTGCAAAAGGAAATGTAGAATGGGTCAGAGAATATAAATTTGAAGATATTTCTGTTATTGCTCCAGAAATGGATCTGACTGTAATCAATGGAGATGAAGCAGTATTAACTTTTACGGGCGTTAATGAATCTACTGGAAATATAGAAAGGAGAGCAGTAGTTAAGCTAACCAGATTTGGCTTGATAGAATGGCAAACTGGTCCTGCGGCGGCAAATGGTTCTGAAGCGCAAGTTGGGTTTGCGGAAGTGATACCAAGTTTTGATGAATCAATAATCTATGCAGGAAATAATAACGATACAAGTGATGATATAACATCTCACTATCTTGCTGAGATCGATACCTCAGGACAAGTAAGTTGGGGAAAACTTTATACACCAAGTGATACATTTGATACAGAATATCATAGTGTTATCAATGGAATTGATACTTCAAAAGTAGACAAAAGCTATTTTATAACAGGAAGACTTGAAGTCAACGGGAATTCGGTATATGTCTCAAATGTAGATGAATTTGGTGATGTCAATTGGTCAAGGTCTTACAATGTAAGTACTGCTGAATTCGAAACTTGGGAGAATAGAGTAATGGATATTTCTGTTGGTAAAGATTCTACTATTGCTATTGTTGGGGCATTAATTAATCCAGAAGGAAACAATTGGAGAAACTATATTTTAAAAACAGATTTTGAAGGCGAATTACTTTGGAGTAGAACTTTTGGCTTTACTGATCCAGGCATTCTTTTTAACTCAGGAGTAATTATAGATTCTTTGGGTAATACCGCTGTTTCTGGAAGATATGCTAATACAACTCAATTGGAAAACTTTGACTACTTAGTAAACTTTGATAATCAAAGTAATCTTGTTTGGTCTAATTCTTTTCCAAGAATACAAAGTATTGTTCTAGACGTAAATACAGTGAGATTTTATCAAGGTGGAGACTTAGAACCAATTGAATCGGGTTATATGCTATCTGGAGTTTCTATAAACACTATGTCGCAGGATTTGATCCCTTTCGCAATAAAAGCAGACATTCAGGGTAACGCGATGTGCGAAGAGATGATCACGCCAACGCTAGATACTTTAGAATTTTCTAAAGATACCTTAATTGTACAAGTGAGGGATTATCTATTTATTGATTCTTCAAAAGTAGAAATTGA
>JAHDBF010000133.1 GCA_020630525.1 Saprospiraceae bacterium | reverse complement strand
TGATCTTCACCCCCGAGACAAGAGGGCATGTCTGCCAATTTCATCACCTCACAATATAAATATCAATAACTTTAAATTGATAATACAAATATATGGAAAATATCTCTTTTGAGTCAAATATATTTAGCAAATAGTTTAAATTAATATAAAATGTATAGAAATATATATTATTAATGAATATTATTCAATTTTGATTTGTTTTTTAATCCTAACTTTAAACAATATTTATCGTTATATTTAAATTCATTAGAAGTTGAGAAATATTATTGTTACATGTTCTTAAAAGTTTGCTGTTTTATTGCCATATTGACATTTTCATTTAACTCAGCAATATTATTTGCGCAACAAAAAATAAAGGGTGTAACCTTAGTAGCTCCTCCAAACCCTTTTCAATCTAATATCATTCAGCCATTAAAAGATGTAGGTACTAATTTTGTCAAAGTTGTCCCTTATGGATATACGATCACTAACCAACCAAAAGTAATTTACAATAGCAATCGACAATGGTGGGGAGAAAGAAAAGAAGGCGTATTACAAACCATACAACAAATTCAAAAAAATGGATTGGCGACTTTCTTAAAACCTCAAGTTTACATTCCTGGGTCATGGGTTGGTGAATTAGATTTCGATAACGAACAAGATTGGCAAAAATGGGAGCAGTCTTACACGGAGTTTATCCTTGATTATGCAAAAATTGCTGAAGACCATAATATAGAACTATTTTGTATTGGAACAGAATTTAGAAATTCTGTGAACCAAAGACCACAGTTTTGGATAGATCTAATCGAAAAAATAAAAACCGTTTATTGCGGAAAACTAACCTATTGTGCAAACTGGGATAATTATGAGGCAATTCCTTTTTGGAATCATTTAGATTATATCGGGATCAGTGCTTATTTTCCATTAATCGAAGATAAAACACCTTCTGTCAAAAAATTAAAAAAAGCTTGGACACCGATTGTTAAACAATTAGAAAATTTTGCAGCAAAACAAGATATTACGATACTTTTTACAGAATATGGTTACTTAAGTGTCGATGGTTGTGCAGGAAAAACTTGGGAATTAGAAAAAAAAGTACATTCTTTGACCATTAATGAACAAGCTCAAGCCAACGCTTTACAAGCTTTATATGAAGTATTTATGGAAAAGGACTTTTGGGCTGGTGGATTTTTGTGGAAATGGTTTCCAGAAATGAAAGGTCATGAAGGATACCCAGAAAAAGATTATACGCCACAAAACAAATTGGCTGAAAGCATAATGAAAGAACATTACTCCAAAAAATGATAAAATGAAAATAATTACTACAGCAAAAAAATTAAAGTCATACCTCAAAAAAAAGAAATCTAAATCAGTAGGATTTGTACCAACAATGGGTGCATTGCACAATGGACACCTCTCATTAGTAGAAATGTCAATGATGCAAAATGATATTACAGTAGTAAGTATTTTTGTGAATCCTACCCAGTTTAATGACAAAGATGACCTAAAAAAATACCCAAGAAACTTAGATCAAGATGCATCGCTTTTAGAATCTGTAAACACAACGGTGCTGTTTGCGCCCTCCACCGAAGAAGTTTATCCTAATGGAATGGATTACAAAATCGAAGTGGATTTGAAAGGGCTAGATACTCGTCTTGAAGGAGAATTTCGACCAGGGCATTTTGATGGTGTAGTACAAGTAGTTCATCGATTATTAGAAATGGTAAAACCCACTAATCTCTATATGGGACAAAAAGATTTTCAACAATTTTCCATAATCGGAAGAATGATAAAATCTTTAAAAATGAAAACCAACTTAATCGTTCATCCCATCATTAGAGATAAAGATGGATTAGCATTAAGCTCAAGGAATAAAAGACTGACTGAGGCAAAAAGAAAATGGGCACCATTAATTTATCTTAACTTATTGAGGATAAAGGCAAGCATGGAAACGCATTCGGTACAAGAATGCATTGATATTGCAACAGCAAACTTATCACTTCCTTTAGGCTTTAAACCAGAATACATTCAAGTAGTTGATGGTAAAACATTAAAACCTATTACCGATTGGAAAGATGCGAAATATATAGTAGTATTGGCAGCAGTTTGGGCAGGAAATATCAGGCTCATAGACAACATGATATTAAAAATGAAAAAATCGTAATTTGAAGTTTTCACAAATCATTCAATATATAGTTTTTCTAAGTATTGGAGTAGTTATTTTAGTCCTCATGTACAATCAGCAATCTGCTGCATATTTGGAAGAGTGCACGATGAGGAATTTAGCAGGTGAAGATTGTAGTCTGATAAATAAAATACTTACCGATTTTAAAAATGCAAATTGGTTCTGGATTCTTATCGTATTGGGCATCTTTATGTTGAGCAATGTTTTTAGAGCATTACGCTGGAATCAATTATTGAGACCATTGGGACACAACCCGCGTTTTGCCAATTCTTTAGGAACACTGATGTTAGGTTATTTCGCCAATCTTGGATTACCAAGAGTAGGAGAGTTGGTTAGGTCCGCAACCATGAGTAAGTATGAAAATATTCCTCTAGAGCAGACGATTGCAACCATCGTGATAGGACGTATCGTAGATGTCATTTTCTTGGCAATTGTGATAGCTTTATCTTTTGTGTTGGCATTTGATATATTGTCTAATTATTTTCAAGAAAATTTAAAATTTGATCCAAGCACATTCTTGTATGTTTCAATATTTTTAGTACTCTTAGGATTTTTAGGATTATACATATTGAATGTATTAGCTAAAAAATCCACAACTTCTGACAATGCCATTATTAAGAAAATCGGTGGAATAGTTACCAAGTTTTTGGATGGAATCAAGTCAATTACCAAAGTAGAAAACAAAGGATTATTTCTTTTTTACTCCATAGGAATATGGCTTTGTTATTACCTGATGACTTACCTCTGTTTCTTTGCTTACGAACCAACTTCGCATCTTGGTCCGATTGCTGGATTAGTGGTTTTTGTTTTTGGAACTTTAGGCATAGTTTTCCCTTCGCCAGGTGGAATGGGCAGTTATCATTTTCTAGTAACAAAAGCGCTTATCATTTTAGGAATTTCTAGTGTAGCATCATTTTCATTTGCAATGATTTTATTTTTTGCCATCCAATTATTTTGCAACATTCTTTTTGGAATAGTAGCTTTATTTGCATTACCAATAATAAACAGTGGACAAGCCAAAGCATCATAAACTTATTACTGACGAATATCTTAAGGATAACGAAAATCTATTCGCGGATAAAAAAGTAGTTTTTACCAATGGATGTTTTGATCTATTGCATCCAGGACATATACATTATTTAGAAAAAGCCAAAAGCTTTGGAGATATTTTAATCGTAGGATTAAATAGTGATGAATCCATAAAACGATTAAAAGGAGTAAATCGACCAATAAATAATGTTGATTTTAGAGTACAGATGTTGGCAGGATTATCCAGTGTAGATTTTATAATAATATTTGAATCTAATACACCACTAGAGTTAATTACATCTATAAAACCTGATGTCTTAATAAAAGGTGGAGATTATACCATTGACAAAATTGTTGGGGCCAATGAAACCCAAAAAAATGGTGGCGCTGTAATGATTATTCCTTTTCTAAAAGGATATTCTTCCACATCAATTATAGAAAAAATTCAAAAATTAGCATGACCACGATAAAAGATATTCTTCTATTTTTTGAAAAAATAGCACCGCTACATTTACAAGAACCATATGATAATGCAGGATTATTGGTAGGAGATATAAATGCAGAAGTAAAAGGAGTTTTGACCTGTTTGGACTCAACAGAAAAGATTATTGACGAAGCCATCTCATTAGATTGTAATGTGGTGATTGCGCATCATCCAATCATATTTTCAGGCGTAAAGCAGCTTGTCGGAGCAAACTATATTCAGAGGACAATCCAAAAAGCCATTAAAAACGACATCGCCATTATCGCTATGCATACCAATCTTGACAACGTATTCCAAAACGGAGTAAACGAACGAATAGCAAAAAGACTTGCTTTAAATAACCTCACTTTCTTAAAACCAAAACCAGAACCTAACAAAAATTCCTCGATGCAAGCAGGAGCAGGAATCATAGGTATGTTAAGTTCTCCTATGAAAACCAAAGACTTCTTAGCATACTTAAAAGAAAAAATGCAAGTAAATTGTGTTAAACACACGAGAATAATCAAGGAAAATGTTGCTAAAATTGCCATATGTGGAGGATCAGGTGGATTCCTGCTCAGAGACGCAATTAAGCAAAATGCAGATGTTTTTATAACAGCAGATTATAAATATCATGAATTCTTTGATGCTGATAATCAGTTAGTTATAGCAGATATTGGACATTATGAGAGCGAACAATTTACCATAAATTTATTGTTTGAGCTTATAAGAGATAATTTTAGTAACTTTGCACTCCATTTTACCAGAGAAAACACAAATCCTGTTAACTATTTATAAGCTTTAATTTTTATGGCAACAAAAGCGAGCAGCACAGTAAAAGAAAAATTAGAAGAATTACACGCACTACAAGTAATTGATTCTAAGAAAGATCAGTTTCAAATTTTAAAAGGTCAACTGCCTATCGAGGTCAGTGATCTAGAAGATGAAATCAAAGGTTTAGAAACTAGACTAACCAGATTAGAAGAGCAAGTAGCTGACCAATTAGAAGAAGAAAACAAACACAAAGAAAACATCATTAACTCCAATACACTTATCGAGAAATACAATAAGCAATTGGATGATGTTAAAAACAATAGAGAATTCGAAGCCTTAACCAAAGAAATCGAATTACAACAATTGGAAAATAAACTTTCTGAAAAAAGGATCAAAGAAGCACAGATTAGTGTAGAGCAGAAAAAAGAAATGCTCGAAAATACCATCGGTAGATTAGATTCTAAAAAGAAAGATTTAGAAGAAAAGAAAATCGAGTTAGATAAAATCGTCGAGAAAACAGAAAAAGAAGAAACTAAACTCGGAAAAGCAGCAGAAAGAACCAGAAAAAAAATCGAACCAAGATTACTAAAAGCATATGATAAAATCCGTGCTAGATATAAAAATGGTTTGGCAGTTGTTACCATCAGAAGAAGTGCTTGCGGAGGATGCTACAACAGAGTACCTCCACAAATACAAATAGAGTTAGGCTTGTATAAAAACATCATTACATGCGAACACTGCGGAAGAGTGATCGTAGATAATGAAATCGGCGGTTACCCACCTGAACCAAAAGAAAAAGACAAGCCTAAGAAAACGAGAAGAGCTAAAGCAAAAGCAGAGTAATTGCAAAAAATTATACAAAACCCTTCCATCGTTTGGAAGGGTTTTTTCGTTTATAGTTATAACTAATTAACGCTACTTTTGAAGATTCATTTATTTTACCTCATTTTTATATTGATATTGCCCATTTCGGCAACAAGTCAGTATTACGTAGAATATAACGAAGCAATTGATCGAGCGTATCAACAAACCATTAGATTAGAGTTTGACCATGCCGAAGCAATATTAGACAGTTTAAGACTTGTCCAAAACGAAAATTTGGCAATCCTCCATATCGAAAATTATATCGACTTTTTCCAACTATTCATTCATGAAAGCAAAGATTATTTTGATAAAAATAAAAGAAACAAAAATCGGAGATTAAAACAGATAGATAAACTCAATAACAATGACCCGTACAAGAAATTTCTCCAAGCAGAAATCAATCTCCAATGGGCATTGCTAAGAGCTAAATTTGGAGAATTGTTTAATAGTGGACGTGAGTTATATGCCGCATATAATTTATTAGAAGACAATGTTGATCGCCATCCAGAATTTGTTTACAATTATAAAAGCCTCAGCGTTATTCATGCATTAATTGAGACCATTAGTATTCCTGGAATCTTTAAAGATATATTTGGCATTAAAGGGACGATAGAACTCGGTGTCGAAGAGATTTCAAAATTGATAAAATATCAAAATGAAAACAAATTTATTTTTGAATATGAAGCAGAAACAATTTATGCTTTTATACAATTCTATCAATGCAATAATGAAAAACTGGCACTAGACTTTTTATCAAGTTCAAAATTAGCACAAGAGGATATCGCTCTCGCCAAATTTGTACATATTAAAATTTTACAGCGAAGCGGGAAAAACGATCAAGCCATAAAACTACTTTCGGAAACTATAGAAAATATTCCGCCAGAAAAATTTCCATATTTATATTTTATGATGGGAATCAGCAAATTGAGAAAATTAGACCCAGAAGCCAAAGATTATTTTCATAGCTTCCTTCATAATTTTGATGGACAACATTACATTAAAGAAGCATATCAAAAACTGGCTTGGTGCGAACTTGTATTTGATGACAATATCCCAATGTATAAATACAATTTATACCAATGTTCGATCAAAGGAAATGAACTAATTGACGATGATAAACAAGCACAGAAAGAGGCAATAAATAATGACATACCTCATCCTATACTGCTAAAAGCAAGGTTGCTTTTCGATGGTGGATATGCATACAAAGCATTTAATCTTATGATTAAAAATGCGCACTTATTTTATAATGACGAAAAGTATAGTATTGAATATTTTTATCGTTTAGCTAGAATCAGTCAAGATTTAAAAAATTATGCTGATGCAATCAATTACTTTAATCAAGCTATTGATTCTGATGTGCAACGTAGCTCGTATATGTCATGTAATGCAGCATTACAATTGGGATTAATTTACGAATCCCAAGGTCAATTTGCACTTTCAGAATCTAATTTTAGAAAATGCTTAAGTATGTCACCCACTGAATATAAAAATAGTTTACACCAAAAAGCAAAGTCCGGACTGAATAGAATCAAGAAATAAATTCTGCGTTTTAATAAGGCACAAGACACATTTAATTAAAGTATATGCGTAAACTTAGAGCCGAACTGCGTATTTTTGGAATATTGCCATTTCAATTAATGAAGCTTTTTTTCTAAAAATTGTTCCGGTCTATTTTGTTCATAAATGTATCTGCTTTTAAATGAAAAACTTTTACCAATTATTCATTGCCCTTATTACTGTTACTACACTTTCGGCACAGGACAATACTGCAAATCAAATCAGTAGAATTAATGATCTTCCATTTGATCCTGCTTTAGTACCGTTTTATCATGGTGTCGCCTCTGGAGATCCTCTGTCAGATGCAGTGGTGATCTGGACAAGAGTTACACCAGAGGATATGTCTGTTCCAGTGGATGTTGATTTTTATATTAGCACTGATCCAGAAATGGAAAACATCATCCAAAACGGAACAGTACAGACAGACGATTCTAGAGATTATACTGTAAAAATTGATGTCAAAAACCTAGATCCAGACATGTCTTACTACTATAGGTTTGAAGCATTAGAGAAAACTTCGATAATTGGAAGGACTAAAACAGCTCCGGTTGGAACGGAGTCGCATGTGCGTCTAGCCGTAGTTTCTTGCAGTAATTACCAAGCAGGATATTTTAACGCCTATGCCCGACTGGCAGAACGTGCAGATCTTGATGCCGTTATACATTTGGGCGATTACATTTATGAATACGCTGGAGGCGCAGGAACATATGGCTATGACAAATCCCGAATGGATAGAAGCAACTTACCAGAAGAAGAAATTATAGAATTGGCAGACTATCGGACTAGACACTCACTCTATAAGTTAGATCCTGACTTAAGAGCAGTACATCAGCAACATCCATTTATTGCGATATGGGATGACCACGAATTTGCCAATGATGCTTATAAAGATGGTGCACAGAATCATAATGCTGGAGAAGGTGATTGGAATGACCGTAAAGCTAACGCAAAGCAGGTATATGCCGAATGGATGCCTATTCGAGATGAAAATACCAACCCACTTTATCGAACCATAAAATATGGAGACTTATTGGATATGATAATGCTCGATACTCGAGTAGAAGGACGCGATGAACAGATCGATGATGTAGCTGATGTTGACTTATATAGTCAGGATAGAACAATCCTTGGCGATACACAAAAAGCATGGTTTCTTGACGAATTGCAAAACTCAAATGCACAATGGAAAATTATTGGGAACCAAGTGATTTTTTCTGAATTTCATGTAGGTTGGGCATCTGCCTTATTGGGCGCTGATTACAATTATTTCGAATCACTATTCTTAGATATTTGGGATGGTTATCCAGCGGAAAGAAATGAGATTATAGAATTTATCTCAGACAATAATATTGATAACACCATTATCATTACAGGAGATTTTCACACCACTTTTGCATTCGATGTTTCAAAATTTCCAAGTGAATTATCACTTTTAGATCCACTAAATACCAATCAAGAAGTGTTATACGACAAAGACTCCAAAGAAGGATCAATTGCTGTAGAATTTTCTGTTCCATCGATCACTTCTGATAATTTTGATGAAATTTTAGGAGCATCTTTTGCTACAATAATTCAAGATCGCGCAAATACACCATTGGCAGATAATGACCCTAATTTTCCTGGCGTCATCCCTAATCCGCATTTGCGATATATCGATTTAATCCAACATGGATATTATGTATTGGATATTACTGAAGAGAAAGCGCAAGCCGATTATTTCTTTGTCGATATGCTAAATCCTGATAGTGAAGAACAAACAGAAGGAGGAAAATACTTTACAAGAAGTGGAGAAAACTATTTAAATGAATCAGATCAAGTTGCAGCTCCAAAATCTGAATATGCAGCACTTGCACCTGAATTGCCTTTTGGAGTTTCTACTGTACAAGAAAAATCATCTGACTTTGTAGTATTCAATATTCACCCCAACCCAATAGGTTTTGATAAACGATTGTTTGTTGAATTTGCTTTAGTCGAGAACAAAGAATTGTCTTTTGATTTATACGCATTGAATGGACAACATTTACTGAAATTAAAGCAAGAAAATTTTAGCTCAGGACATTTGACTACCATCTTAAGATTGGATAGTAATATTAACGCTGGGCAATATGTGTTAGTTATTTCAGATGGTAA
>JAHDBF010000132.1:7102-9197 GCA_020630525.1 Saprospiraceae bacterium | reverse complement strand
TTACCAACTTCTCCATATACTCCTCCCCGTCAGAAAACACCCTAAGCAGGTACACTCCAGATGGACTACCAGATAAGTCCAAGCTAAGATGACTATTGTGATATCTAGGATTAGCAACAATGATTTTTCCAGTATGATCTGTCACACTATATCTGTCGATCTTTTTATTTGCAAGAGAGATGTTATAAAAGTCACTTGATGGATTAGGCGCAATGCTAAGCATGGATCGTTCTGTTGTTGGTTCAGAGGTAGAACTAGTAATGTTTACCACTTCTTCTTTTACACTAACTACACGACCAATAGAATAACAATTTACATTGGCACAATAATGAACGCCATGATCTACTATTTTGGCGACTATAGAAAAATCCTCAATTTTCTCACCTTCTTTCAGAGGGTAGCTGTATTCATAAACTTGAGTTTCTCCTGCTTCCATATCGTCAAGAAAACTAATTTCTAAATCTGGGTGATCAGTATAAAATGACAAGAGATGCGTTCCTTGCATGTACCTAACTACATCATCAAACTCCATATCGTAAATAGAAAACGGGAGTTCTGTCCAGTCAGTTCCTTCTACATCTATCACTGGTATGTCTTCTATTGCGTATTTGTTGTCAAATCGATCTCCAGTTACCACATGATCTTCCATTAGGGTGACTTCAATATTGTGCAAAGAATCTGTTATAGAAGTTTGCGCTGTGCAGGTAACAGAGAAATTTAAAACATTATTTTCTCTGTCAAAATCATAATCGATTTCTAAGCCAACTGGACTTCCCCAATTTTCAGACTTAATTTTCTCATATGCTTCTTTATATTGGCTAAAATGTGGCATTAATGTCTGGTTAACCATACCTCTCGCTTTAAATCTCGGGGTATTCATCCATAACCCATAATACGTTACATAACCATAATCGTCAAACTCTAGATCATTTCCACTAAAATGATTTACTGTAATCCAATCTTGATACGTTGAATCCATACGTTGCCCTTCTATAATTTGTCCTTCTGAAAGCGCAGAAAAACCAATAGAATTCTGAATAATAACAGGAACGGAATCATTGCTGTTAAGTACAAATATTTCTGCTAATGGTATTGAATCTGAATAGCTAGTTTCATTGAGTATAGCATCTTCGATATATAGATCATATTTTTTGGCAGCTACGGTTGAACTTACTGGCAATAGCTTAACATCTAAGGTATCATAGTAATCAAAATCTAAACCTTCTAAATGTACAAGCTCGAAAACATCAGAAAAATTCAATGATAGGCTATTTATCGTTTGGTTTCCTTTATTTACTATCCTTAAATTTAGGCTGTCTAGGCTATTGGGTTTGATATATCGTGGTATCTCATCTAAAAGGAATTCAAGTTCTGTTGAATCTTCTTCTAATGCTAACTTAATGTTATCTATACCAATACCGATATGCGCATGATTTGCTACATATGTTATTTTAAACTGTATTAAACTACCTCCAATATCCTTTATTCCATAATGATAATCGGTAAAGTAAATGTCTAAGTTCCAACCTCCATAAGCATTATAATCTTCGAATTTTCCCAATTCTATCCATGAAACTCCATCTAAAGAATAACTTACCCAAGCTCTTTCTACATGATGCTCTTCCATAAAGTAATACGGGTAATGCACATCTTCTCCAAAAGCCACATCTAAACTTAGTGCAAAATCAGATTCTTTATCAAAGTCAGAAAGGTCAATTGTCGGAGATATTACCACCATGGTATCATTAAGTCTTGGGTCGTCCATGTTGCGAGCATCCAAAAGATTAAACCCAATAATTTTCGTACTGTTAAAAAGCATGAAAATGTTCATTAAATCATAGTCTTCGCTAGTATATTCTTGTGCTGGAAAATGATCCCAAACACCACTCAAAGTCCAACCATGATCTTCAGATTCGAAATCTTCATTATACACGGTTTGTGTCAAGGCAAGCCCATTAAAGCCCAAAATAAAAAAGAACAATAATATGGGCTTATTCATACTTAAATAATTTGTATGAACCGATGTTTGTTTCAGTTTCATACTTTACAATATAGTACTATAATTTTTTAATTGGAATTCTCTTTCTCCTTTTCT
>JAHDBF010000132.1:4363-7002 GCA_020630525.1 Saprospiraceae bacterium | reverse complement strand
AAAAATCAAACTTCAAAAATCTCTTTAACATATTTTTTAGAATTAAAAGATTAGCAAAGATAGTTTAACTTTGCAGTCACAAACTATAAACACACAAAACCATGTATCGGACACATAATTGCGGAGAATTAAGAGCTGCACATATTGGACAAGAGGTAACCCTAAGCGGATGGGTGCAAATAAGTAGAGATTTAGGAGGAATGACATTTGTAGATTTGAGAGATAGATATGGTATCACTCAACTTGTTTTCAATATGGATGACAATAGTGACTTGTGTTCTACTGCAAGAAAACTAGGTAGAGAATTTGTAATTACAGCAACTGGTATTGTAGCAGAAAGAGCTAGTAAAAATCCCAATAGACCGACTGGAGATATTGAAATAAATATCGCTAGTATGGAAATCTTAAATGAATCTAAAGTTCCACCATTTACCATAGAAGATGAGTCAGATGGAGGTGACGATATCAGGATGAAGTATCGTTACATGGATATCAGGAGAGCACCTGTGCGCAATAGTTTGATATTCAGAAGTAAGTTGGCGATAGAGACAAGAAAGCACCTTGCTGACCAAGATTTTGTAGAAGTAGAAACTCCAGTGCTAATAAAAAGTACGCCAGAAGGAGCAAGAGATTTCGTTGTGCCAAGTAGGATGAATCCTGGAGAGTTTTATGCACTTCCGCAATCTCCACAGACTTTCAAGCAGATTTTGATGGTCGCGGGAATGGATAAATATTTCCAAATCGTAAAATGCTTTAGAGATGAAGATTTACGAGCAGATCGCCAACCAGAATTCACACAAATAGATTGCGAAATGTCATTCGTAACTAGAGATGATATTTTGGATACTTTCGAAGGATTGACAAAACACTTGTTCAAAGCAATGTTGGATGTAGATCTTCCAGATTTTCCGAAAATGAGTTATGACGAAGCGATGGAAAGGTACGGTAGCGATAAGCCAGATGTAAGATTCGATATGGAATTGGTGAATATTACTGAAGAAACTAGAGGTCATGATTTTGCCGTTTTTGATAATGCAGAACACATTGGTGGAATCTGTGCTAAAGGAATTGCTGCAGATTACTCTAATAAAGACTTAAAAAATATAACTGAGTGGGTAATGCGTCCTCAGATCGGAGCGAAAGGATTGGTGTATATTAAATACAATGAAGATGGAACTATCAAATCTACGATAGGAAAATTCTATGATGATGATACCTTAAATGCTTGGAAAGAAAAATTCGGAGCAGAAAATGGAGACATCGTTTTCATAATGAGTGGTGAAAAAGAAAAGACACTTAAGCGATTGAACGAATTGAGGTTAGAGATGGGAAGAAAATTAGGCTTAATGGATGGTAAAGTTTTCAAACCATTATGGGTTGTAGATTTCCCACTTTTAGAATGGGATGAAGACAGCGAACGTTTTCACGCAATGCACCACCCATTTACGGCACCTAAAAAAGAAGACGAAGCAAGAATGCTAGATGGCGATCACGAAACAATGAAAAGCCTAAAAGCTGATGCATACGATTTGGTAATTAATGGTGCTGAGATCGGAGGTGGTTCGATTAGGATTCACGATAGAGCGTTGCAACAAAAGAATTTTGATTTATTAGGATTTACAAGAGAAGAGGCAGAAGATCAGTTCGGCTTTTTGATGGGTGCTTTTGAATATGGTGCACCTCCACATGGTGGAATCGCTTTCGGGTTTGATAGATTATGTGCTGTGATGAATGGACAAAGTTCGATCAGAGACTTTATCGCATTCCCTAAAAACACCTCAGGAAGAGATGTAATGATAGATGCACCTTCAAGAGTAGACAATGATCAACTGCAGGAATTAAGTATTGCATTAGATATCAAAGAGGATAAAAAATAATTAATTGAAACAAAGCAAGACGATTCTTGTTTTAATAGTTAAACTAAAGAAAATTAGCAAAAAATGGATACAATTACACCGACGAAAAGTCCCATCATGTTATATACGGAGCAAACTCCGAACCCAGAGTCATTAAAGTTTGTGACAAATAGAATGTTATTTAAAGGGACTGCTGATTTTAGAGAAGAGGCTTTGGCTCAAGAATGGTCACCGTTGGCTACTGAGCTTTTTAAACTTCCTTACGTAAAAGGCGTTTATATCTGTAACAATTTTGTGACGATCACAAAAGAGTTAAACTATCAGTGGGAAGACATTATGCTAAATGCTAAAGAGTTTATAAAAGCATACGTCAATGAAGAGAAAACCATCCTAAACGACGGTTTTGAAGAAGCAATGAAAAAGAAAGAAGAGGAAGCTGGAGTAGGGTATGAGTACACGGGTGATGAAGCTGAATTGGTAAAAAAGATCAAAGAATTGATCGATACGTATGTAAAACCTGCAGTAGAAATGGATGGTGGAAATATCGCTTTCAAGTCTTTTAAAGAAGGTGTTGTTACCGTAATCTTACAAGGATCGTGCAGTGGATGTCCATCATCAACAGTAACATTAAAATCTGGAATCGAAGGAATGTTACAACGTATGGTTCCTGAAGTAAAGGAAGTAGTTGCCGAAATGGGATAATAATTTGGTATTAAACCTTAGAAAAAATAAAGTTGAGTTGTTTATTTAAAAGGCTTCAATCGTGAGATTGAAGCCTTTTTT
>JAHDBF010000132.1:0-4263 GCA_020630525.1 Saprospiraceae bacterium | reverse complement strand
TAATAATTAATACTGAAAAGGATTTCCATACATAGGATTAGTGGTTATACTTTTACTGGTAAGTGTCACCAAAAATGCCTCAAGGGCATCAAGATCTAACTCAGTAAGATTCATTTTTATTGGCGTTCCATTTTCCTTTAATTTTGAATCTAAGTGGGTATGTGGGTTCACATCTTCGTTATAATGTTCCAACACTTCTCTCAATGTATTGAACCTTCCATCGTGCATATAAGGTCCAGTCAATGCAATATTTCTTAAAGAAGGAATTTTAAATTTTCCACTTCCTTTACCATTATCGGCATATTCTACTTCAAGACCAATATTCGCTGTTCCTTCCGACTGTTGGTATGCACCTCCAGGTACATCAGGAGCACTAAAGTTAAGTCCAGAATGACAGCCAGAACAATTTGTTCTATCACTAAAAAACAGCGCCATACCATGCATCTCTAAACCTGATAAACCAGCAGAACTGTTTTCTATAACTTCGTCAAATTTTGAATCTCTAGTAAAAATAGAAGCTACAAATTGCGACATTGCTTCAGCTATTTTTTCTGGTGTAACATTATTGTCTCCGAATGCATTTTCAAATAAATTGGCGTAATAATCTACATTTTCTAATTTGTACACCAATGTTTGCATATCCTCAATTCCCATTTCAATATGATTGGTTATTGGTTCAAAAGTCAATTGTTTTAAACTATGTTGCCTACTATCCCAGAAGAATGAATTATTCATAATAGGATTTACCAATGACATTGAGTTTCTTGTCGTTTTCTTTCCTCCAAATCCTTCGCTTAATGCTGTTCCATCTGCAAATGCTTTATGTTGTTTATGGCAACTGGCACAAGAGATAGAGTTGTTTTTAGATAATTTTTTATCATAGAATAAAACCCTGCCCAAAGTTGCAACATCATTATTTACAATATCGATATTAGGTCGATTTTCGATAGAGCCAAAGTTTATATTGGTAATGTTAAAATCTTCAAGAACAACAGAACTTGTTGGGGCGAACATGTTCACATCAAATGCTGGCGGCAATTTGAAATCATCAGTTTGCGCCATAATTTGCATATAATCGTAAGCTACTTCTGGCAACTGCGGACTATCGTGATAATTGTTGATATCTTTATTACAAGCCAAAATCCCGAGGACAATGGCAGAAAAAATGGCTATTCTTAATATTGTGGTTTTCATAATAACTAATGGTTAAAATTTTTATTCTTAATATAAAACAGTGGATAAGATAAATAAATTTTATGAGAAGGTAAAGACTTGTGCTACTATCTTAACTTAGCAAACATAAACAAGCCAAATGGTGGAATAAATTTTGGTCTAAATTCTCCATCTCTATTTCCGATATAAAACATTGATTCTGTAGATATCGAGATAAAATCTGTAATCTGATACTCAAACCCAAATCCTAAACTTCCACCGACTCCTCCATCTTCAAAATCATCTTGATTTGGAATGTTAAACGGTCCAGCAGCCAACATAAAATTATAAGAAGTGTAATATCTAAATCTGCCAAAAGGATTACTTTTTCTTAAATAGCCCAAGCTCAGATGAACATAACTTGGACCAGCATTTGAGCCAAATCCATCACCATTGATCTCCATCCCAAATTGAAAATTAAAGTAATGTCTATTATAACCTCGTCTAATACTCAAGTTAAATGGACCATGCAACCCTTGCGATTCTTTAAATGGGATAAACTGTGCAGCCAGCGCCATCATATTTATTCCGATTTCTCGTTTTGCAGGTGTAAATGTCTTTTTTTCTTTCTCTTTAGATAATTCTGTAGTCTCTTGAGCGACTAAGTTAATCGCAAAAAGCATAACCAGAAACGTGCCTAAAACAAAATTTCTCTTCATAATTTAAAAGCTAAAGTTTAAGAAAAGAAACAATGGTGGTAATAGATTTAACTCCCAATCATTCGTTGAAATGTCGTTAAACACAAAATCATCTTTAACCGTTCTAATCGAGTAAATGGCATAAAAACTGCCTTCAGTACTAAGATAGAACCGTTCAGATAAATTATATCTCAATCCTAAAAATGGTCCTCCTCCAAAACCCATTTCGTTTGATTTTATAAAAGAATCTGGTACGCCATTAATATTTACGGATTCGTTTTTTAGGCTAGTTACAAAATCTAATCCCCAATAAAAATTCCACTTTTTATCTAAAGTCATTGATTTTTCATACCCAATTTTTCCATGATACTTTTGAGAAGTAGATCCTCTGATGACTCCTGTAATGTCATCAAAAAATTCATTTTTACCACCAGAAAATCCTAGCGCTATTCTTAACTTAGGTTTAGATTTTCCAAACCTTATCATGATAGGGAAATCTTCTTGAGGACCAAAATTCCCATTTCCAGTAAAGCTAGAAATAACAGAAGTTACATTTAATCCAATTTCTATACCTTTGGAATCGGATATTGATTCTTGGGTAAAACCCCAAAATGGAATCATTAAAAAAATAAACAGAAATCTTTTCATCTGGACAAGTTATCTATATAGACGAAATTAATGAAATATTTGAAATTATTAAATTCTATTGGTCGATGAATATAATTACAGAAACACAGAGACTATTTTTACGTGAATTTATGCTAACAGATTCAGCAGCAGCTTATCACCTAAATGCTGATCTTGAAGTACTGAAATACACTGGAGATATCCCATTTAAAGACGAAGGTGATGCGCTTGATTTTTTGATAAATTATATTCCTACGTATAAAATTAACGGAATGGGTAGATGGGCGGTTATTCGTAAAGAAGATAATGCGTTTTGTGGTTGGTGCGGACTTAAGCGAAATGAGGATGGACAAATAGATTTAGGATATAGATTAATGCGAAAATATTGGGGAAAAGGAATTGCTTCCGAAGCAGCAAAAGCTGCTTTAGATTATGGTTTTGAATCTTTGGATTTGGACAGAATCATAGCGCGAGCCCATAAAGCCAATATTGGTTCAATCAGAATAATGCAAAAGCTAAAAATGTCTTTTGTAAAAGAACTGATATTAGATAATCAACCTGGTGTGCTTTACGAAAAAATCAAATTAAACTCATCTGAGAAATATCAGTAAACTACAGTAATATTCCCAGTAAATATTTCTTCTTTACCTAAAGAGTTTTCTGTAAGCACGTACCAAACATATACACCACTTACCACATCTTGATTATCAAAAGTTCCGTTCCAACCTTGACTTATATCATTGACTTCAAAGTTTTCTCTAAAATGAACTAAAGAACCCCAGCGATCATAAATCGCAAATGTTTTCACACTAATATTTTCTGATCCAGATTGTACAAATGCAACACTAGAATTGTCTTTAGGATTGAAAATATTACCTATATAAATTTTTGTAATAAAATTTACATTTACAAGGATAGATAGAATTTGTTCACAACCGAAAATATCAATAACGGTAGCGGTATAAGTTGTAGTTGCATCAGGACTAACTAATATTTCAAAATCACTTATTATTTCAAACGCTTGTTCATTACTGGTTATCCAACTTACAGACATGATGTCATCTGGACTTTCTGAAATAAGTGTTATACGTGTTTCTTCACCAAAGTTTATATCTATATTGTTTTCTTCTGCATTAATTTGTACTGGTGTAGCTCCAGGTATTTCGATTGTTTGGTTAAGCATACAGCCGTTGGCATCAATCACTTGTAATTGATAAATCCCAGCACTGAGATTGATAAATTGACCACTTTGGTTTGAGATATTTACTTCATTATTCGATAGTATATATTCAAATGGAGCTGTACCACCAACAATATTGGTTGCTTCAAAAACACCATTTGATTCTCCTTCACAATTTGGTGGAATGGTTAATGGAGTAATTGCTGTTGGGCTATCAGGCGCAGGAAAAACAATAATCTCATCAGAATCCGAACAATTATTTAATAAGTCTATTACTTCTAACGTATATGTTCCAGCTTGATTTATAATAGGAGTTGTTGAATTTTCTCCTGATACAAAATTGCCATTGGGCGTGGTCCATAAAAAATCAAAATCTGATCCGAGCGAACTGTTTGTTCCGTCAAGCATATATTCTAAGACATCGCAAGACATCTCAAAATCTTGACCAGCGTCTGCCATTGCAGGACATTCATATTGGCAACTTCCATCATCACAATTAGCATTAGGATCAAAATTTATTGCATTGGAATCCATACATCCTAAAAGTGGAGCTTCTGTTTCACATTCACAAGTTTGTGCGTTCCAAGACTCAAAACCGTTGGTGCA
>JAHDBF010000131.1:6272-9304 GCA_020630525.1 Saprospiraceae bacterium | reverse complement strand
ATCTCTGATTTAGTCGAAGTTACATTGATCTTAGACCCTATACCAACTGTTACAGGTGACGTAGGATTCTGCCCTGGATCAACAGGAAGTATTACTGTAGTAGAAATGTTTGATGGATACCAATGGAGTAATGGCGAGATGTCTCAATCTATAATTGTGGATCAAGGAGGAGCGTATACGGTAACAGTTAGTGATAGCAATGGATGTACATCTTCGACAAGTTATACTATATCGGCATATGATTACCCAACTGTAAATGCAAGTTATGTGTGTGCAGACGATATGGGATCATATACGATAACCGTTCTTACAGATGGTGACGATTTACAATCAGACCAAGGTGTTGTAAATGCAGTAAATGGAGGATACGAGATTGCAGATATTGATACTTCTTTTAATGTAAATATCAGCATTAGCAATTCTGTAACAAGTTGTGATACAAGCTTTGTTTACAATGCACCTAATTGTGCATGTACAGCTATAGCAAATGCAGGACCTGATGCAATCATTGATTGTACAAATCCTACAACAATAATTTCTTATGGAGCTAACACAACCACTAGTTCTGATTACGATATAACTTGGATAGATCCAGATGGAAACATTTTAGGATCAGAGCAAAGTTATGAAGTCGGAGTGGGAGGTGTATATACCTTGGAAGTTTATGATTCTGTGTTGGATTGTACTGTTAGTGATCAATTAATTGTGACTGATAATACAAATGAACCTATCGCAATAATATTTGCAGATCCTGGATTGGTAATAGATTGTGTGGTTCAGTCAATTGAGTTGTCTATAGAAAATCCAGAACCAAATGTGGAGTATATTTGGTACTTGCAAGATGATGCAGTAGTGGCATTTAGTGTGACAACCAGCCAGTCAGGAGAGATAATTATGGAGGCGATTGATACACTTACAGGATGTGTGAATACAGATATGATAATGATAGAATCACTAGAGGAGTATCCGTTGATATTTGCAAATGAGATAAATCCTATAGATTGTAATTCTCAAGTGGTAAGTATTGATGCTACTGGTTCACAAAGCAGTGATGATATAACACATCAATGGTATGACATAGATGGCAACCCAATCTCTGGAGAAACTGATTTGATTTTAGAATCTGGAGAATCTGGATTTTATATTTTAGAATCCATGGATATTAATAATGGATGTACCAATCAAGATACTTTCTTTATAGATGATATCACAAGTATTCCAGATATTGATGCAGGAGCTAATGCACAAGTACCATGTGACGGTAGCGATATAAGTTTGGAAGCAACTGTAGTTGATGAGCCTGGTGCAAATTTTGAATACAGTTGGACTACGAATAGTGGAACGATAGTATCTGGAGCGAATAGTTTATCTTCAGCAGTGCAAGGTGCAGGTGAATATTACTTAGAAGTGTTGAATACAGTAAATGGCTGTATCTCTTATGATACCCTAAGCGTAACCAATAATCCAAACATACCTCAAGATGTGGATTTAACTATTTCTGATCCTTGTTTTGGACTTGACGATGGAGCATTGCAGATCGAAAACGTATTCGGTGGTACACCACCATACAATTATACGTTAAATGGACAGCCGAGTTTTAATGGTATTTACCAAAACTTAGGAGCAGGAACGTATTTACTAGAAGTAGAAGATGCAAATGGATGTCGAAAAGATACTTCAATAGTGATCGAACAGCAAAGTGAAATCATCCTACAGGCGATACCTAATGAGATAGAGTTAGACTGGAATGAAAGTGAGCAAATTATTTTGGATGCGAATATTTCTTTCAATCAGATCGATACTTTAGAATGGAATACACTAGAAGGAGTTTCATGCGAAATTTGTTTTGATCCAGTTTTAATGCCAACACAAACGACAAACTATATCATCACAATGACAGATGAAAATGGATGTCAAGATACTACAGTTGTAAGGGCCATTGTAGATTCTAATGTTGATATATATGTACCGACAATTATTTCTGGAGAACAAGATTATCCAAATGATTGGTTTACGGCTTATTCTAATGAGTTAGAGCAAATTGATGAAATGTACATCTACGATCGTTGGGGAGAATTGATATTCGTAAGAGAGAATTTCCAACCGAATATTCCGGAGTTAGGTTGGAATGCAATTTTTAATGAATTAGATGTAGTGAATGGTGTCTATGTGTATCTGATAAAATATACAACGCTATGGGGAGAGGAAGGTGTATTGGCAGGTGATGTTACAGTCGCCCGATAGAAAATAAAATTAGGCAATTTTAAAAATCCTGATACTATGAAAATGGTATCGGGATTTTTTTATTTAAAAAGTTAAGGAAATCTATATAACAATAGTTATTGAACGACAGATCAAATCAATTTCGTTATGATCGTAATTCAATGAGGTATAAAAATTCAATCATGAAATTTTACAGCGTAATATTAATCTTACCAGTTTTTTTCTTGCAATCATGTGGTTGCGGTTCTGATATTAAATTGGGCAAAGAAAACCTTTCAGATAAATCTGAATCTATGTTCCCCTATATTGGTGATATGGATCCATTGGTGTTTTCTGCGAATGATGGAAATACAATTACAATGACCAATGGTTCTGGCGATAATTTGACAACAACAGAAACTGTTCATGTCAATACACTTTGTGAAGAAGGCATTAATATCCAAAGCGAATACTATGAAGTCGAAGCTAAAAATATAAGACTAGATTTTGATTCGGATCAGTTTTGGTATAGTGTGAAATCAAATGTTCGATCAGTAAACGATAGCTATCAATTGTATGACAATATTTACTTAAGCGGCAATCTTAACGGAACTGCGTATTTCTTCAACGGCGTAATAGATCAGAAAAATGCCGACTTACCAGACGACGAATCTCTATTTACCTCAGAAGGAAATCAGTTGCTTAATGGTAAGTTATTTGAAAATATTTTCCGATTACAGGCTCAAGAAAATGGACATGTCATGTATGTCAATGCAGAATTTGGATTGATCGCATTTGGTACTTCAGAAAACGAATTATTTGTTTTGAAT
>JAHDBF010000131.1:0-6172 GCA_020630525.1 Saprospiraceae bacterium | reverse complement strand
AGAATTTGGATTGATCGCATTTGGTACTTCAGAAAACGAATTATTTGTTTTGAATTGAAAATTATTTGACGAAAATTCCGACAAAATATTTTGGATTTAAAATTAATGACATATATTTGTCGAATAATCCGACAATATGATTGCTTTACAAACTGATTTTACCGTATTTAAAGAAAAAGGGGGCCCAATTACCCAAAACAGTGATTTTTCTAATGAAGTTAGAGAAGAACACATCAACTACTATAGCATACATAAATCTGAACGCCAGGCTTTTAAAAGTGAAAATATCGCTACTAAAACCAAAAGGAATGACACTTTTAGCGATTATACTTTTGAACCATACCAAAAGATTGACCATTATGTTAGAGATGGTTTTGATTCGAATACCCAACAATACTGGGGTTTTGATTCAGAAAATAATGCTGAACATTATTCTCAAACGAACATAATTATTCAGAAAAATGCAGTTGAATTATTAAGAGAAAAACTATCAAGTCCAACTTGGAAAGCTGCTCCAATAATGCTTTGTGGAAATTCAGATTGTTATCAATCTCTAGAAGAAAGCATGGAGATAACAAGGGAGCTACTCAAAGTTTTATGGGAGTTTAGACATCCTGTCCAGATTACCACTAAAAATGCTTTGATCTTGAGGGATCTCGATATTCTTAGGAATATGGCACAACTCAATTTAGTACATGTCAATATTTCCATGAATACATTGGATGATAGACTTCGTGAAAAATTAGAACCAAATACATCATCTATTTTTTCTCGATTGAGAACAATCAAGCACTTAAGTGCAGAAGGTATTCCTGTATCAGTTCTGGTATCACCAATTATTCCTGGTCTTACAGATCACGAGATTATGCCACTGGTACGAACTGCTGCAAGTAATGGCGCGAGAAATATAAATTATATTACGCTTAGATTAGAAGAAGATAAGAATGCTTTTAAGTGTTGGTTAATGAAATTTTATCCAAACAAGTATGATGTGGTGATGGATCAAATCAATAATCTGCATACAGAATCTGCGAATCCCAACTTAAGTAGTAATGCTGAAAATTTTGCAGAGATGATAAAAGATCAATTTAGGATAGCCAAAAAAATCTATTTTAAAGAGCTTAAATCTATTCATTTAGAAACAGCGCATTTTAATATGCATAACAATACGCAATTGAGTTTATTCTAATAATAGCGGTAGTGATACCGTGTTCGTTTACTGCTGAATCTGATATTTATTGGATTCAGCTTCTTTACCAATTTTTTTTGCCAACCCATTTTTACTAATTGCTCAGTAATCTTCGAATAGACAGATAGTGGAATATTTTGTGTCATCCAATTCAATTGGTTTATTGATTTGATAAAACAGATGTTTGCTTAGCAATTTTGGAAATGATAATTGGCGTTTCGTTGGTGAAACAGATGTGGTGTGTTTCCTGATAGAATACACCATAGTACTAAACCTAAGTGCTATGCTTTTCCGGTTGCATAGCACTGGGTTTAGCCAACCTTATTTCTTGGATTCACAAACCCAGATTTTTTTGGTAAAATTTGTCCGGCCTCTTTTAATCAATAACCCTAAATCCTACTTTAGTAATGATGTTTTGAATATCAATAGTAGATACAATTACAAGTCTATCAGTAATTTTAGTTGCTGATTTTATAATATGCAAAACATCACTTTCCGTAGCATGACTAACTATATTGTATGGTAAATCTATAATGGCTGCATCATATTTTTTACAAATGTCTTTATATCAGATCGATAAACAATTCCCGTATAATTAAAGTAAGCAAGATTTGCTCTTGCACTATGACATAGCTTCCAGTTTATATCACATCCTTCAATATTATATCCAGCAAAGCAAGCTTCTAACATTATCGTTCCAGCTCCGCAACATGCATCTAACATCGTTTTTTCTTTGTTGCTTTTTGTGGCAATGTTTACAAGTGATTTTGCAATGTTTATGCTAATGGAGTTACTATACGACTTGGGCTTTTTCTTGTGTTTTTTCCATTGCAAATTATTTTTAACCAAGATCCCAAAACACCAAATCTCTTCATAATAACATAACCCATAAGGAATAGTAGGCTTGTAGTAATCCGGAATTCCTTCGATGCGATAACCTATGTCTTTTAATTTATCAAGTCTATTAGCATACTTAGTATTGTCACCTTCGAAAACCACATACTCAACTTTGAATCCTTCTGCAGAAATATGTTTTTGTTTGATCTGACTTAGTAATGACGGATAATCTGTTGAATAAGAAATAACGTCAAGTCTTTTTTTGATAAACGCACTAATCGAAGGTTCTATTTTTAAATCTGATAGTACCAGTTTGTCTTTTTCTTCTTTATTAAAAATGTACTTGGATTCTAGTTTACATAAGTCACTTTCTGTTTTGTCATAGATGAAAGTGTATATGTGGTTTTTTAGTTGGATTTATGTCAATGTCATATTATTAAGGGGTTATTAAAATGATAAAAGAAAATATTATTATTTTACAGTTTTGGAATTTTGACCTCATCAAACTACAAATATTTGTAAAGTTGATTGAATATTGTTATAATTTTTATACATTGTAGATGATGTATTTAACCAAGTCTTTAATGCTAATATATTAAAATGAAACCGACAATAATTTTTACAATTTTCTTACTTTTTGCTTCACGTATAATTGCTCAAGATACTATAAGGGTTCCTCAAGATTATCAAACCATTCAAGAAGCGTTTGATAATGCTGAAAGTGAATCTACAATTTTGGTTGGTCCTGGTACTTATTTTGAAAACATAATATGGGAAGGAGATAAAACAAAAGTTAAGCTTATTAGTGAACAGGGCAGTGCAAATACAATAATAGATGGGCAAGATCAAGCGAGATGCATAAGGGTAAGAATAGAACTAGAAGATGGAGCAGAAATAAGTGGTTTTACTATTCAGCATGGATTAGCTTTCCCCGAAGAATTTGGATCAGGTCGCGGTGGTGGATTATTTTTGAGAGGCAGGGCTAAATTAAGTGATTTAATTATTCAAAATAATAAAATTCCAACTATCCTTGGATATGGAATAGGAGCTTGTCTTTATGAATTTATTGGGACGGTTGAAAATTGTCAATTTATCAATAATAGTTCTATTGACAATGCAGTTTCAGGGATTGGGTTATATGTAAGAATGGTAGGTGATGTTGAACTTAATAATGTGTTATTTTTCAATAATACTCATGTTAAGGGAAATGTTCGTGGTAGAGCCTTTTATGTTAGTAAGCCTAATTCGTTTGAGGGATTTCCTTTTGATGGAATTGCCAATCTCACAATAAGAAATTGTACTTTTGAAAACAACTCTGGTGGTGTTTTTAGTAATAACAATCTATCAGGAGCTGCTTGTTATTTTGGCGGTGATCGTCCGCTAGAAAATATTATAATAGATTCATGTTTGTTTAAAAAAAATGAATCTTATAATAGTGCAGCAACAACAGACGGTGGTGCTATTTTAATAAACTCTTTAGGTCATAAAATAACTAATTGTGTATTTGAAGAAAATTCAGCAACAGGTGGTGGTGCCATTTGTTTTTTTGGCGGAGGTCTTGATAAACCAACAGTACTGCGAAATTGTATATTTAAAAATAATCAAATAAACAATGGATGGGCAGGAGTAGAGAAAGGAAGTGCTTTTAATATTGTCGGTCCTGTAGGTCTAGATTTATATAATTGTATTTTTGATAATAACGAAAAAAATACTATAAAATATGGTTTTAGTCTTTCCCCTACAAATATAAATTTTGAACATTGCGCATTTATTAATAATGGAGAACCACCTTTTTTTCATGATGAAGTAACGGTAAAGGCGATAAATAGTATTTTCTGGGATTCTCTTAATTTTCTATCTTTTCAAGAGACTGATGATTTTGAATTTTCAAATTGTATCGTAAAAGGAGGAATAGATGGTGACTTTATAATTGACACTGATCCACTTTTCAATATAGATTCAATTTATTCGCTTTCCACAAACTCTCCATGCATTGATGGTGGATTGAGAGAAATAACTGAGCTTTCTGATCTCTATGGCAATCCAAGACCTAATCCTTCAATAAAAAGACCAGATATTGGTCCAATTGAAGACGGTCATTACAATGTAAATGTAAATGTGCAGTTTTATAGGGATCTAAATGAAAATGGGACAAGAGATTCCGATGAATATTTACTTTCTTATGGAAATATTACGCTAAATGATACAGTCAATATTCAAAATATAAAACAAGATGGCATTGATTTATTTTTAAGTGAAGGACTTGTCAAAATTAAATATGCAGGCTCTAATAATGCTAACTGGAATCTTACAAGTTCAGTTAACGTATACAATTACAATTTCGATTCAACAATCCAAAATGAAATTATTGAATTTGGATTAGCTCCGATTGAAGAAAAAAAAGAGTTACATACGCTCATAACAGGTGACAACTTTAGATGTGGAGAGTCTATTCAATTCGTTTTAACCTTAAGTAATTTTGGAACAGATAGAGAAAATGGAATCGTTTGGTTGGAATATGATGAAAAAATTGAGAATATTATCATTAGTTCTCAACCAGATACCATTTTAAGTCAAAATAAATTGGGATGGTTTTTTGAGAATCTTTTGCCATTTGAAAACAGGCATTTTGAAATTAATTTCGTCGCCCCGATACCTAATGCAGGAACTGAAGTTTTTCAAGTTTTTAATTTTTCATCTGATATTGAAAATTTAAATCAATCCGACTCAGGATTTCAATATTCGACAGAACTAAGATGTGCATTTGACCCGAACGATAAATTAGTGTATCCAAATCGCGAAGATTCCTTGACGTTAATTGATGAACCAATAATTTACACAATTAGATTTCAAAACACAGGAAATGATTTTGCAAGAAACGTATTAGTAATTGACACTTTGCATGAGTCTCTTAATCTTAATACTTTTAGACTGTTGAATTCAAGTCATCCTGAAATATTAGAACTTAGCATTCTTGAGAATAACATCATTAAGTTTGATTTTCCAAATATATTTTTGCCTGATAGTTTGAGCAACTTTGAGGAAAGCAATGGACACATTTCATTTAGTATTTTGTCTAAAGATGATACACCAGAAGATGAAATTATAACCAATTCTGCATCTATATATTTTGATTTTAATCCACCGATTCATACCAATAAAACAAATAATAAAATTATATATCAATTTCCAACATCGTTTACCGATAATTTTAATAAAACTGAGTTTAAAATCTTTCCTAATCCAACTAATGGAATAATATATTTTAATCACTTTTTTGATCAATTGGATGTATTTGATGTAAATGGGATTTTACATGATCGTTTATTGCATTCCGATTATGCAGATTTATCAAACTTATACCCAGGTATTTATTTTTTAAAAATATCAGATGAAGAAAAAAGTATTCAACAAAAAATGCTAATTAAAAATTAACTTAGAAAAGATATCCTATTGGCAAGGTATAATACGGACAGATTTATGATCAATTGAATTTATTGATATTTTTAATCTACTAAAGAATTTGAATATTTAAATAATCTTACAAAAACGCAGTTCAGAAAAGTCTGTAACTACATCTCTAAAAGCAAAGATCAATTTGATAATTGTTGTACCTTTAAAAGTTACCAAGTCGTTAATGCCTTCAATTTTCCAATAGTACACTTCGTATTTTAGGGAAAAATGAACAGAGCAACAAATACCTCATGTATTAATATTTTAGGCATTTTCATTATTTAATTTTATATTAAGTGCTAATACCCAGCAGAATTGTCCTCCCCAATGCCAACAACATATTTCTGTGCCAATGCCTTACTAGCTTTCGATAATAAAATCAAATCAACACCCAGTCCTATCATATTCGCACCCGAGCTTTTATAGCTTTTGATTAGCTCATCAGTTACTGCTAATACACCAGCTGATTTTCCAGCTTTTCGGATTTTTTCTAAGCCTGACTTAACTTTCGCAACAACATCAGGATGACCAGGTTGACCAATTAAACCCATAGATGCAGCAAGATCAGCAGGTCCAATAAAAACTCCATCTATCCCATCCACAGTCAAGATCTCATCAAGATTTTCCATCCCTTTGATAGTCTCCACTTGAACAAAGAGACACATTTCATCACCAGCTTTATCAAAGTATCCA
>JAHDBF010000130.1 GCA_020630525.1 Saprospiraceae bacterium | reverse complement strand
TGAGAATCTGCTTGGTAATGAATACTTCATCATTTATGACTTCTTAGGGCGAAATATTACAGAAGGAAAATATTCAGGAACTATAAAAATGCCAGAAACAAAATCAGGAATATATTATTTGACCATCGTAAACAATACCAATCAGACAACCTACAAGTTAATTAAAAGATAACTGCTTTCAACAATAGATGCTACACCAAGAAAAAGGGATTGTTTCTACAATGATATGTGGATCTTGGATTGAAGTAAAAGAAGCATTTACTAGCCAAGACAATTTTGAAAACAGAAAAGAGATACTTTCAATATTCGATCGATATAAAGACATCACTTCAACATGGGCTGGATATACTAAAGATGAGAACTATCCTACATTTAATTTTAGCGATAAACTTGATCAACATTTAAAACCAATAAAAGCTGAACCTAAAATTGGTCGCAATGAAAAATGCCCATGTGGAAGTGGCAAGAAATACAAAAAGTGTTGTATAAATAATTGATATTCGATTACTTTATCTAAAAATCCATCCGAGCACCAATATCAATACGCATAAAATTAAACTTCATTGGTAACGGATAACCATCTGCGTTGGCATCAGTAAAATACTTTTTATACGTTGGCTTCATATGTATGGAAACGCCATTACCTATCTGCTTACTAACCACCAATGCTGCTTTTGCACCAAATCCCATTTTAGACTTGTAGATTGGAGATTCATTTTCAATTCTTGAAATACTCAAATCTTCTGCTACAATTTTTCCTTCCGCAGAAAATTTCAGATTGTATAATGCACCTAATTCTAAACCAAAATTCCAAGAGCTAACGCTATGCGTATACCCTATTACCAAAGGAATATCTAACATCCTATATCTTACTTCACCAGTGCTTTCTATTTTACCTAACACAATCGTGGAGTCGATTGCCTCTCCTGTCGCAGGATCAAAATTAACAATCAATTGTGCAAGCGTTTCTGATCTGTCAGCAAACTTATCTTTTGACTCAGACCAATCTATCCCTACACCTGCATAGAGATTGGAAGTTAAGTTAATACCTACTAACGCATTAGCGCCCCAAGTGTACCAACTGCTTTCTGTTTCATTTCTTTTGGCTTCTAGAGTAGCAAAAGGATTTTCTCCATCGGTGCTAAATGGAGAAATAGATTTTGCATGTTTCCCTAAAATTCCATTTATTTCTACAAATGGACGCAAGCCTTTTTTATTTCCAAAGCTTGGACATTTTACATCATCATTAATCAAAAATCTTTTTCTATTAAAAGTTAAATCATTCTGGTCGATGACAATTTTATCTAATGATGCTAATTTTTGAATTTCTTGTTTTTCTACTGCAAAAACATTTGACTCATCTTTTAAATTACTCTCGATACTTACTACATTTTTATTTAAGAAATCAATACTTGATTCAGGAATGGAATTAGATTCATTTTCGGAAATAATTTGTTTATTCTTAGTCTCGTCGATAAGAGAAGTAGTTGTACTTTTCTTTGTCAATTCTTTTTGTGATATAACATCTTTGGTTTGTGTAGAGAAAGAATTTATTGCTGTTTCCTGATTTACAATTTCTTTAGGAAAAATCTCTTTTGGTTTACCTTCAAGTCCTGGTATTTCACCCTTTGCATTTATCTGATTTGAATTATCATTTTCATCTTGTCCTAAAACAATCACGGCATTTTCGATCGGATTATTTTTTTCAAAATAATTTACTGCAATTAATGTGACTAGACTTAAAGTAACTAGTGAAGCAAAGAACCAAACAAATTTTCTTTTACGATTGGGATGTAACGTACGCTGTATATTATCCCATACCATTGGTGGCGGAACGGCAGATTGCTCTTGAGCCAAATTCCTAATTTCGTTTTCTATATGTTGAAGTGATTTCATATTTTTCTTTTAATATGTTCTAGCTAATTGAGGTGCTTGTTCTTTAATGATTTTTTGGAAATACTTTCTTGCTTTAAACAGTTGAGATCTAGAAGTACTTTCTGTTATGTTTAATGTTTCTGCAATTTCAGCGTGACTCATTTCATCAATCACAAACATGGAGAAAATCACTTTGTAACCTTGCGGCAATAAGTCTAGCAATCTAACCAAATGATTATAACCTTCTAGGTGAAAATCAAATTCCATTTCATAACTAATATTGGAAGCAACTTTTTCATTGATTTCCTCACTCAATGTTTTCCTATCTAATTTAATTTGATTCAATGAAGCATTGACAATTATTCTTCTTATCCATCCTACAAAACTTCCTTCATACTTATAAGATTTTATACCCTTAAACACATTTATAAAACCTTCTTGTAAGGCATCATTGGCAGAAGCAGCATCTTTACAATAGCGTAGGCAGATGCTATACATCTGCCTACTATATGTATCATATAATTGTTTTTGAGAACGTGGATCATTCTCTATACAAGCTTGTATTAATTCGTTTTCTGACATCTATAAAACCTATTAGTTTTATTGTGGTGTTAATCTAAAAGAGCCATCAAAATCGTACTCGATACTTGTACTGTTATCTAAAGCCTTAATCGTAAATTGTCCTTTAACTGGGTCACCAATTCCTCCTGCTTCTGTAACAATTACTTCACCTTCCAAAAACTGAAACCATAGACCATTTGGATTATCTTCATCGTATATTCCAAACTCTATTTCTTGCGACATTGGAAAGGTTCCTACAGCATATGAATCTTGGCCTTCACCGTCTTCGTAACCCATATATAAATAGAATTGATCGATACCTCCGAAATTTCCACCTTGAATCAACTTAGTTACTTCCCAACCATTGGAAATTGAGATTGAGTCATTTGTGGTAGACATAAAGTTAAGTGCAGGACAATTTAATGTCAAGAAATCTGTCTCAACTGCACATGCAGAAATAATTCCCAGATTATTTGGACCATCTAGTTGCAACGGAATTACATCAGATTGAAACTGAGCTTCTCTATCAACTGCAACAAGTGAATAGGAATTAATTCCACAAACGGGCAACACAAAATCAATATTGCCATTATCAATTTGGAAAAAATACGAATTATTTACTTTTACAAATCCATCTGTTACTGGATCGCCATCGCAATTTAATATAGTAGCACTTACCATTAAAATCTCATCAGAAATTACTTGTACAACAATTTCTCCTAAATCGGTATCTTCAGAAAATGGACCAATCTCTGCTTCATATATTGGTTCGCTTAAGAGATTACATTCCCCAATACCTAAAACTTTGATAGAAAGTAAAACATCTTTAGCCACAGGGCCACTAAAATTTCCAAACATATCAGTATTCCCATGTCCACCACCCCATTGTCCAACTTCTGAGATCCATACATGTACACCAGATACTCCATTTCCATTTTGGTCTACAATTCTACCTTCAACGACGATAGAAGGGGCAGAATAATCATAATTCCAACAACTAAAATGAGGTACTTCAGCTACAAATTTTCCATTTTCTAAATTAGCAGTGCCTTCTTCTAACCACAATCCAGTATTATAGTCAAATGACCACATTGGTATGGTAGCATTTGCGTCGCCTTCAATTTCAGTTGGCAATTCAACACTCATTCTTACCGTTGATCCGTTTTTGATTTGTAACTTTTCTCCATTGTTACTTTCTAACTCAGCATACACCATCCCAAAAGAAGACAATACTGATAATTCACCAATTGAGTTTCTGCCTGTCAAATCTCCAGGCATTTCATCTAGTGTTTCATAAGTAGTAGGATCGAGGTATTTAAACGCCAATTTTACTTCTCCATCATAAGCTTCATCGCTACCTTCGATCATTATGGCATTTGCAGGAAATCTTAATGTCGCATTTCCATCAGTAAAGCTTGCACCTTCACTGGCTTGAAAACTGTTATTAAAATTTTGTTCGACCAATTTGGTTTGTAAATGGATGGTTCTTGACTTTAATGTCCTAAACGTCCTGCTGCCTTCAAAATAACCATCTTTACTAATCGTTAAAAAATTATGAACCGTATTGAGTTCTACATTTTTAAATTCATAGATTCCATATTCATCGGTAAAGACCTCTCTTCCTTGGAAAACTACAGAAGCTTGAGTAACTGCATTGTCTTCTTTATCAAGTACTACTCCGAATATATCGGAAGTAACTGTATTACCGATAGGTGTAAAAACTTCTCTATCTTTTTGGCATGACATCATTAGCAATAAAAATGCTAGAGATAATGATATATTAATTATTTTTTTCATGATATATTTTTCTGAATAATTTTCAAATGTGTAAATATGAATTCAAATTCAGTTATAAGATGTAGACTATTAAAATATCGTTGCCTCATTTCTTAAAAATTTAATCAATTTTTTTAATTTCTTCTAGCTTCATTGACTTTAGCAATGCAATATTTACTTGAGAAACCTTTTCTGTATTACCAAAACGCGCAACAGCTTCTGCAACTTCTTCTGCTCTAAGAATGTGTATCATCGGATATGGCGAACGATTTCTATAATTTCCATGGTCATTAATTTCTGTATCTGCGTATTGATATTCAGGATGAAAACTAGCCAACTGGATGGTGTCATCAATTTCTGCAGCTTCCAATAAGTCTTCTAAATGATAATATAAATCAAGATAATCTTCAAAAGAACCGATATTAGGAATAATAACAAAAGCATTCGAAATTATATTCCCTTTATCAGCCAACAATTTATTCACGATATGCAAAACCTGTTTAGTAATTGTCTTAAAATCTTCAGCCAATTCTACATCATAGAAAATCTTTTTTTCCTTGAATGACCTACTTGCAAAAGGACAAATATTATGTTTTATTATAAATTTTTCAATCCATTTTTTTGAGTCAGTGATGTATGTTATTTTCTCAATATTATTATTCATTTCGTAATTTCTAATTCGTATTAATTATCTTCTAATATCATGTCAGCCCCTTTTTCGGCTATCATATACGTAGGTGCGTTGGTATTCCCTGAAATTATCGTTGGCATGATGGAGGCATCTACGACAAATAGATTTTCTAGGCCATGCACTGCTAATCTATGATCCACCACTGCTGCTTCATCATTGCCCATTTTGCAAGTACCAACAGGATGATATACTGTTTGTAAAGATTTCTTAATATGGGTTAATATTGATTCGTCGTCATTAAAATCTATTGCATTTACTTCTTCTTTTGTATGGTCTATTAAAGCTTGTTGGTTCATTAATTCTTTTGCAATTTTAGCACCTTGAATTAATGCCAAAGTATCTTTATCTTTTGATAGAAAATTGGGTTGAATAATCGGTGCTGCTTTGGGGTCTTTAGATTTTAATCTGAGATATCCTCTACTTTCTGGCTGCAATAATGTTGGGATGATACAGAAGCCGTCTTTTCTAGGTAATGTACTTATATCATAAAAATCGTAATTATAATTTTTCCCCAACTGAATTGGTACAAAATGAAATTGAAAGTTAGTCGGTTTGTCATGTGAATCCAAATTTGTAAATGCTACTGCTTCTAATGGCCCAATGGTGTAAGGTCCCGTTCTTGTGGCATAATATTGTAATCCATACTTGATCTGACCAAAAATCGATGTAGTTCGATTTAATGTCACCTGTGTCTTACATACCGTATCTACTGGAAAGATTAAATGGTCTTGCAGGTTTTTCCCTACACCTGGTAAGTCGTGCTTGACTTGGATATTGAGTTGTTGCAATTCTGACTCCTCTCCTACTCCAGAACGCATTAATATAGCTGGTGAACCAAAAGCACCTGCGCTTAAAATCACAGCTTTTGAGGCAAATATTTCTTGATTACTATTTTTTGATAGCACTTTTACGCCGACGGCTTTTTGATCTTTGATAATTATACTGTCTATCAAAGCATGTGTTTTTATGCTGAGGTTTTTTCTTTTTCTGATTGGATCAATGAATGCATTTACACCGCTGAATCTTTTTCCATTTTTGATATTAAAGTGGAATTGACCGACACCATTTTGTCTTGCTCCATTATAGTCTTCATTTTCATTCCACCCATAGGATTTACCTGCTTCTATAAATGCTTTACGTAGTGGTGTTTTATAAATATTGGATCTACCGACGAATAATTCTCCACTGTCGTTATGGTACTTGGGATCGAGATTTTTTGCGTCTTCATGTGCTTCTGATTTTTTAAAATACGGCAATACTTCTTCGAATGACCAGCCTTTATTTTCGATCGCCCATTGATCATAGTCCGCTTTATTACCTCTGACGTAAGCCATTGCATTAATACTGCTTGAACCTCCCAAGGTCTTCCCACGAGGTAAAAAAATCCGCTTATTATTGACATGTTTCTGTGGCTCTGACCAGTACGCCCAATCATCCTTTGAATTAAATAGTTTGGGATATCCACCAGGTAAATTGATGTATGGATTCCAATTTTTTCTTCCTGCTTCTAATAATAAAACTTTGTTTGAAGGATCAGCGGAGAGCCTGTTTGCCAATACACATCCTGCCGAACCAGCACCCACAATTATATAATCAAATTTTTCCAATGTTACAGCTTTGCTTTAAAGTTAAAACAATTGGATCAATTATTTTTGATTAATGAATAATGTTTAATTGGTAGGTCATGATTTTTTTACGTCTGAAAAGTTTAATGACCAACCACGCTTAATGGATAAATATCTTATTAACATGACAACCCCCATAGAAGCTAGTATATTAAGTTGATCAAATTGACTTACATATTCTAATAAATAATAAGCTATTCCACCAGCAAAACATGCAGTTGCATAGATTTCTTTTCTAAATATTAACGGAACTTCATTAGTCAATACATCTCTGATTACACCTCCAAATACAGCGGAAACAACGCCCATTATCAAGCAAATTTCTATCGACAACCCAAAAGACCTAGTCGTCTGAATTCCCAAAATGGTGAATAGTCCTATCCCGATCGTATCGAAAAAAAACATACCTTTTCTCCATTTAGCAATGACAGATTTAAAAGCATAAGAAATGAAAAATGCAATTAGAATGACTAATATATAGTTGCGATCAACAAGCCATCCGACCGGAAATTTTCCTATCAATACATCTCTAATCGTTCCTCCTCCAATAGCAGTAACAAAACCTATTACCAATGATCCTACAATATCAAATCTCCTTTCGATAGAAGTCAAAACACCTGAAATAGCAAATACAAATGTTCCAAATAAATCTAGGAAGTATATCCAAGTCATATGAAATTTGTATTAACCGTTTTGAAAACTACTTTAAATTATTAGAGTTAGTTTCTAGCTTTTATAGAAATCGTACCATGACTGGCGTTACACTGAAAACAATCTATAGGTCCTGCTGACCAGTTATCAAATGTACAATTAGGTTCTGTATCGATTATCTGAATATCCCAAGCACTGTTGTTATTATAACTAAATGTGATGGAGCCATTTGCGTCAACTGCTGGGTCATTTCCAGTTGTACTTAAAGCAGTGTTATCAATAATCGACATAGAAGGATCAGGACCGCCGATCCAAGAAACGGTAATGGTAAAAGTAGCATTATCAGAAGCACAATTAATTCCGCTAAAGCTAATGTCTTCTAATTCGCATTCAACACAATTAATGATATTAGGATCATTGTCATTACAATCTAAAGCAGCGCCAAAACCATCGCCATCTTGATCATTAAAGAAATATTCTTCTGCTTTAGTTATTGCTTTATCTGCAATTACAATTCCGCATTTTCTTCCAGGGATATCATCAGCTGGGGGATGTATTCCTCCCCATATTCTAGATAATGCACTTTGATCTGCAGCATCTTGATAAGTTGCCCATTCCAGTTTCACTGTTTGAGAAGGTCCTTTTTCAAAAGCCAAATAGGCATCTTGCGGTGCAGTAAAACTATGAATTCCTCCAGGGAAAAAGTTATCTCCAGTTATTGTTGTAAGTACTTCTGCTGCAGCTCTAGAAAATGTAGAGTGTCCACTTATATATCCTGCAAAATTTGGTGTTACAAAAGATGGTCTTTGGTAGGTCCACCAATTTTCCGCCAATACCCAATCCACACCTGCAATATCCGTTGTTGCATCCATGATATAGTCATGACCTCTCCAAGCAAAAATTTTGATTTTACCAACATGTTCGTTCATTGCTCCAGCAAGAGGATCTCCTGCATTAACAACTTCAATCTTACCCGGAACTAAAGGGATTCCAAGATTAGAATAATTGGGTAGCGTGTTATCTGTACATTGTCCATTTTCTGCCATTGCCCTGATTGCTGAAATGGGTCTCAGATAATCATACCAACCTTTTATACTCCAAGCTGTGATTGCCGCATCATGCATTGCTCCACCTAGACAAAAATAGGCTTTTACGTCATATTCTAGATCTCCATAAGGAATTATGCCACGATAATTTTTAGTAAAAAATGGACTATCCATTACTTCATTTAACAAAGCAAACCAATGTCCAGGAGGAGTTTCTGAATCTGGTCCATCTGCCCAATATTCAGCAATTACACGACCATAATCTCCACGGCTTACCAAATTGGGTGTATAAGCAGCTCCTGTGTGCGGATTTACCGCATGACCTTGTGCTGCCAATATGCCACCATTATCATAATCATAAAAATTGGGGTAATCAGCAAAAGACGCTGGACAATCTGAAATATTGCCAATTGCGCCTGGAGAGATATCCCACATAACTCCATCTGTATGATCTAAGTGCCCAGACCAAAGCGCTACCATAGAAAATCCCCATTTATATTCATCACTTGCAAGCAATGTGTCCATTAACGGAGGTGGTCCAGGATCGTGATAAACATTGTAATTGTCTCCATCTCTAGAATAACTTGTTACATCCGATGCATCTAATGCGAACGGTAAAACATTACCCCACTCTGGACTCAAAAAAGGAGGCGTTCCTCCTGGGATAACATTTCCACTTTGGTCTACAAATACTGAAAAAGAAAGTGGTTGCCAACGATTCAGATCAGTAATTGTAGGATTGCCTGGATTACTCAAATTCATGGGTGGATTTGCTGCACTGTAGTATTGGTTACCATAATTTGCGATTTCGTTTGCACCATCAGTCAATCCAAAATCATTCATGCATTTACCAATGTAATTTCCTAAAGCCGCCGGATCACCTGAAGTATAATCTAATGATGTGTTGTTTGGATTATAGCCTAAACTTGTCATTAGGTTCTGACTATCAGTCAATAATCCAAAATATCCTGGAGAAAATCTGTATCTAAATCTCAAAAAAGTAAATGCCGCATGCGCAATAGCCTCTTCTCGCGCAGCTTCTATATCGGTGGGTGTAGGTACGCCATCGAAAGCACAAGTAAAACTTCCCATTGTATTTCCTAGCATACATGGTTCCGCTTCAAGATCATATGCTGCCCAAGCATCGTACATAACCACAGATAAATGCCATAGATTTCTGGCATGAACTGTAGGTCTTGCCAAATCATTTCTAATAGCTTCTACTGTAAAATCTACCCAAGATCTTGCGACAGAATGCGGTGGTTGTGTAAATGAAATTTGTACAGAAAGCAAAAGTGCGAAGACAATTGCTGTTAAATGCTTCATCCTCTGGAAATTTAAAACGTAAATCTACAAAAGTGTATTAGTTTCTCATCATATATTATATTAAATAACAT
>JAHDBF010000129.1:2046-9888 GCA_020630525.1 Saprospiraceae bacterium | reverse complement strand
GTGCCCCAGAAAGGAATCGAACCTTCACGCCCATACGGACACATGGCCCTCAACCATGCCTGTCTACCAGTTCCAGCACTGGGGCAAATTACTCAGCAAAATTAGCATAAATTCAATAACAAAAAACTAAGTTTTTTATTAGCAATTATTTTTCTTCATTTTACCGTGCACTTGTCCAACTAAGGATTAAATTTGTCGACTAAAGAGAAATGATATTATGGACTTTAAGCAGATAATTTCCCATTGTAAAGAATATGGCTTCGTTTACCAATCTAGTGAAATATACGACGGACTTTCAGCCGTTTACGATTATGGACCTAATGGCGTCGAATTAAAAAACAATATCAAGCAATTTTGGTGGAAAAGCATGGTCCAAATGCATGATAATATCGTTGGAATAGACTCCGGAATATTCATGCACCCTAAAATATGGAAAGCCTCTGGTCACGTAGATGCATTTAACGACCCATTGATTGACAATAAAGATTCTAAAAAAAGATACAGAGCGGATCAGCTAATAGAAGGCTATTGCGATAAAATAGAAGCAAAAATCAAAAAAGATGTAGAAAAGGCAGCAAAGAAATTTGATGACTTTGATGAAGCAATGTTTCGTTCTACAAACGGACGTATCATAGAACGTCAAGCTAAAATAGATGCTGTCCTAGGTAGGATGAATAAAGCGCTCGCCGATGAAAATATGGAAGAGCTAAAGCAAATCATCATCGATTGCGAAATTGCAGATCCTGACAGCGGCAGCAAAAACTGGACTGATGTACGTCAGTTTAACCTTATGTTCAATACACAATTGGGTAATATCTCTGGAGAAGCTGGAAAATTATACCTAAGACCAGAAACAGCACAAGGTATCTTTGTAAACTTCCTAAACGTATCAAAAACATCGAGACAAAAAATACCATTCGGTATCGCACAGATAGGAAAAGCATTTAGAAACGAAATCGTCGCAAGACAATTCATTTTCAGAATGCGGGAATTCGAACAAATGGAAATGCAATTTTTTGTGCGTCCAGGTGAAGAAATGAAATGGTACGAGCATTGGAAAGAAAAAAGATTGGCTTGGCACAAAGCCATCGGTTCGCCAGAATCAAAATTAAGATTTCACAAACACGAAAATTTAGCGCATTACGCCAATGCAGCAGCAGATATAGAATTCGAATTTCCTTTCGGATTTAAAGAACTAGAAGGGATTCACTCAAGAACAGATTTTGACCTTAAAAGTCATCAAGAGTTGTCTGGCAAGAAGTTACAGTATTTTGATCCAGAATTAAATGAAAATTATGTGCCATATGTAGTAGAAACTTCTATAGGATGTGATAGAATGTTCCTCGCTGTAATTTCAAATTCACTATTAGAAGAAGAAGTACCTGACTCATCTGGAAAATCAAGTACTAGAACTGTTTTAAAACTTAATCCAGCTTTGGCACCTATAAAATGTGCAGTATTACCATTACTTAAAAATCATGAAGGATTGGTTAATGCATCGAAGGATGTCGTGAATAAACTAAAACTGAATGTTAATGTTCAGTATGATGAAAAAGATGCTATTGGAAGAAGATATAGAAGACAAGATGCAGTCGGAACACCACTTTGCGTTACAGTAGATCATCAAACATTAGAAGACAATACCGTAACATTAAGAGATAGAGATAGCCTCGAACAAATTAGAATTGCAATTAATGAAGTCAATAAAGTTGTGACTGAAAAAACTGATATGAATTCCTTACTCAACTAATACAAAAATACAATGAACCCAATCGGAAGTTTTGCATCAAGACATATTGGGGTTGATGCCAGCAGTCTTAAAAAAATGTTGGAAACTATAGATGTAGATCATCTTGATACGCTGATAAATCAAACGATACCTGATGGCATCAGAAGAGAAGACAAACTTGATGTTCCTGCTCCAATGTCGGAGCAAGAACTCTTAAATCATTTTAATATTCTCGACCGAAAAAACAAAACTTTCAAATCTTATATCGGTCAAGGCTATTATCAAAGTTTCACTCCTCCTGTAATAGCCAGAAATATATTTCATAACCCAGGTTGGTATACGCAATACACTCCTTATCAAGCGGAGATTGCGCAAGGTAGATTAGAAGCGTTATTAAATTTCCAAACAGTCGTAAGTGACCTAACAGGATTGCCAATTGCAAATGCATCTCTACTAGACGAAGGCACTGCAGCCGCAGAAGCAATGGGACTAATGTATGCCATCAAAAACAAGAGAGCCAAATCTCCAATCAAAAAATTATTTGTCGATGTTGATGTTTTCCAATCTACAAAAGATGTAATTGAGACAAGGGCAAACCCACTAGGTCTAGAAATTGTTTATGGAGATTGGGTGAATGCAATGTTGGATGAAGAAGAGTATTTTGGATGTATAGTGCAGTTTCCCAACGCAAAAGGAGAAGTCCACGATTATCAATCTTTTGCAGCACAGCTCAATGAGAAAAACATTCTGTTAACCGTTGTTGCAGACATCATGAGTTTAGCACTACTAGAAGCACCAGGAAATTGGGGAGCAAATATCGTTGTCGGAAACACGCAACGATTTGGAATCCCAGTCGGATATGGTGGTCCACATGCCGCCTATTTTGCCACGGAAGAAAAATATAAAAGACAAATTCCAGGACGGATAATTGGCGTGTCTGAAGATCGTGCAGGTAATCCAGCCATGCGAATGGCACTCCAAACTAGAGAGCAACACATCAAAAGAGAAAAAGCAACTTCTAACATTTGCACCGCTCAAGCTTTATTAGCAATTATGGCTGGCATGTATGGTGTTTATCACGGAAAAGAAGGCATCATTAATATTGCAAAGCAAATAAATAATAAGACAAAAAGACTGGCAGAAGCTTTAACTAAAAAAGGTTTTGAACTAACTGCAGAAAATTATTTTGATACTATCCGTATCAAGAATGTTGATAATGACATTAAGGAAAAAGCATTATCAAGAGAGATAAATTTATATTACGATAGAAATGATGTTCAGATTAGTTTGGATGAATGCACAACCGAGGAAGATTTAGCAAATTTAGCCTCCGTATTTGGTATTGAACTAAATGAGAAGGCCAGTGTAGATTCTATTCCAAATTCACTAATGCGAACTTCCGATTTTCTAACGCACAACATATTTAACAGCATCAATACGGAGAGTCAGATGATGCGTTATATTAAGCGTTTAGAGAATAAAGATTTGTCATTGGTACATAGTATGATTCCATTAGGTTCTTGTACAATGAAGCTAAATGCTGCTTGCCAATTAATGCCAGTGTCATTGCCTAGTTTTTCTTCCTTACATCCTATGGTTCCAAAAGACCAAACCGAAGGATACAATGAGTTGCTAGAAAATTTAGAAAAATATCTTTGTACAATAACAGGATTCGATGCCTGTTCTTTACAGCCTAATTCTGGTGCACAAGGAGAGTTTGCAGGATTGATGACAATCAGAAATTTCCATAACGCAAATAATCAATCTAATAGGAACATAGCTTTAATTCCATCCTCGGCACATGGTACTAATCCAGCAAGCGCAATTATGGCAGGAATGAAAGTGGTGGTAGTAGCATGTGATAAATACGGAAATATTTCAGAGGACGATCTAAAATTAAAAGCAGAAGAACATAAAGACAACTTAGCTGCATTGATGGTAACATATCCTTCAACACATGGTGTGTTTGAGTCTTCTATTTCTAGAATATGTGACATTATACATAGCTATGGAGGATTGGTGTATATGGATGGCGCTAACATGAATGCGCAAGTAGGGCTGACGAGCCCAGCGCATATTGGAACAGATGTGTGTCATTTAAACCTACATAAAACCTTTAGTATTCCACACGGAGGTGGTGGACCAGGAATGGGACCAATATGTTGCACAGCAGCATTGGCACCGCATTTACCTGGACATCATTTAGCGGATAATAAAATTTCCGCCGTTTCATCATCAAACTATGGAAGTGCAAGCATATTATTAATCAGTTATGCATATATTAGATTATTGGGACACCAAGGAATGATAGATTCTACTAAAGTCGCCATCTTAAATGCCAATTATTTAAAATCAAAATTAGAGAACCACTACCAAGTAGTTTTTACCGGAGAGTCAGGCAGAGCAGCCCACGAATTTATTTTAGACATTAGACCTTTTAAAGCGATGGAAATTTCAGCAGAGGATATCGCTAAGCGGTTGATGGATTATGGATTCCATGCACCGACAATGAGCTTTCCTGTAGTTGGTACAATTATGATCGAACCAACAGAAAGTGAAGATTTAGATGAACTGGATCGATTTTGTGATGCAATGATTAGTATAAAAAAGGAAATTGATGAGATTGCATTGGGAGATTTTGAGGTAGACAATAATGTTTTGCATAATGCACCTCATACGATGGAAGAGATATGTGGAGATGCTTGGGATTATCCATATTCCCGAGAAAAAGCCGCATTTCCATTGTCATATATCAAAGAAAGAGGAAAATTTTGGCCATCAAATGTGCGTATCGACAACGCAAAAGGAGATAGAAACCTTATTTGCACTTGTCCAGACATGAGTGAATATGCATAAATACCTCGCTTGTCACACAATATTGTAAAAAATTACACATTAAGTCATATATTAAAACAAATAATAATATGATATTTGACAAAGTATTGAGAATTAAAGGGTATTAAAAGGAACCTCGGACAGATGACCCCGGGGTTCTTTTTTTGTAGATTATTATTTTTCATCAAAGAAACTTCCCCAACCCTGATGCATTTTTTCTATTGCTTCGTTGGTCCAATTCATACAAGCATCTCTCAGGTATTCAGGATCATTTGAAGAATATTCTCCTCCGATTTCCATTTTTACATGAGTGCTTAGTTTACTATATTGTTTAAAAAATTGAGCAACCAATCCATTAGCCACCCAAAGGTCTCTTTGCTTTTTGTATTCCAAAGCTATTGGCACAACAACAAAATTATTTTCCGCAGCTTCCTTAAAAGAACCCATTCTATATTCTAGTGTTTTCTCTTCTCCACTTGTCGTTCCTTCTGGATATACCAATACATTGATATCATCCATTAAAAGTTTTACGAGCGTTTTTCTCGTAGACTTTCTAGAATTTACATCTTCTCTCTTTACATAAGTGACACCTGTAAGTTTTGCTCCAGTATGTATGAGCGGCAAATCTGCAACTTCCGCCTTTGCGATAACATTAGCATCGATAAATTTACAGACGATTATTGGATCACTAAAAGATCTATGATTGCAAACATATAGCGCGGTTTTATCGCTAGGTTTTCCTTTAAAAGCGTCGATTCTTACACCCAATATTGGTAAGCAAAAATTTAAATATATTCTTCTTAGTTTATATGCTCTCGCCTTGGTATCCTTCATGATTGTTTTAGTAAGGATCGCATAGCTCAATATCAATATTGCCATCAACAATATCATCAGTATTGCTCGGATAGCAGCAAGAATATACCCAGGAATTCTAAGAATAATCAAAATTATTTACTCTCTGGTTTCATCTGTGGAAAGAAAAGTACATCTTGGATAGAAGGCTGATTTGTCATAATCATAGATAGTCTATCCATTCCGATTCCAATACCAACAGTAGGTGGCATACCATATTCCAATGCCCTTAAGAAATCTTCATCTAGCACCATTGCTTCATCGTCTCCTCTTTTTCCTAAATCAAGTTGTTCTTGGAATCTTTGTCTTTGATCCAATGGATCATTTAGCTCAGAAAACCCATTACAAATCTCTTTTCCATTACATACAGCTTCAAAACGTTCCACCAATCCAGGCTTAGATCTATGCTTTTTTGCTAATGGAGACATCTCCACTGGATAATCAGTAATGAAGGTTGGTTGGATTAAAAAAGGCTCACATTTTTCTCCAAAAATCTCATCAATAATCTTTCCTCTTCCTAAAGAATCATCTACATGCACATCTATAGATTTGGCATATTTACGCATGGTATCTTCATCCATTTCCGATACATCAGTTCCTGTAAAATGCTCGATAGCCTCATACATCGTGTATCGTTTCCATGGTCTTTGGAAACTGATTACATTTTCGCCTACTTGGACATCAGTAGTACCATAAAGGTCCAATGCTATTTTTTCTAACAATTCTTCTGTCATATCCATCATCCAATTGTAGTCTTTATAAGCTACATACAATTCTATTTGTGTGAATTCTGGATTATGGAAACGACTCATTCCTTCATTTCTAAAATCTTTAGAAAATTCGTACACACCGTCATAACCACCGACGATTAATCTTTTTAAATACAATTCATTGGCAATACGTAGATATAATGTCATATCTAGCGTATTATGGTGCGTTTTAAATGGTCTAGCTGCTGCACCACCATACAAAGGTTGTAATATTGGAGTTTCTACTTCGAGGTAACCTCGCTCATCTAAAAAAGAACGCATTGTTTTGTAAATCTGTGTTCTTTGTCGGAATGTCTCTCTTACTTCGGGATTGACGATTAGATCTACATAACGTTGTCTATATCTTAGTTCAGGATCAGTCACAGCATCATGTACTTTACCATCTGCATCTGTCTTAACTACTGGAAGTGGTTTTAAGGACTTACTTAATACAGTAAGTTCTTTTACATGAACGGTCAACTCTCCTTTTTGGGTAAAAAATGCAAATCCTTTAATCCCAATAAAATCTCCTAAGTCTAGCAATTTTTTAAATACCGTATTATACATTGCTTTGTCTTCTCCTGGAGCAATATCATCTCTACTTACATAGATCTGAATTCTATCAGTACTATCCATTAATACTCCGAATGATGCTTTACCCATAATCCTTCTACTCATCATTCTTCCTGCCAAAACCACTTCTTGATAATCAGTAGAGCCTTCCTTAAAATTGGCTTTTATCTCAGTAGCAGTTGCATTTACTGGAAATGATTCGCTTGGATAAGGATTGATGCCTAAATCAATCATCGATTGCAAATTCTTTCTTCTTATTTCTTCTTGTTCATTCAATTGGATCGACATAAAATGTATTTTGCTTTAAGAACCACAAAACTAAATATTATTTGAAGCAAATTGATTGCTTAGCGTTTAAATAAACTAAAATTGAGTTGTTTATCTTAGCCAATATTGATATTTACAAACCAAAACCTCCATTTATTAATCATTAACTTCATGATAAAAATTGCCTATTCGGAAGTATATAAATATAAATTGCCCACTGGTCATCGCTTTCCAATGGATAAATATGAACTACTTCCGATGCAGTTATTACATGAGGGATTGGTGTCAAAAGAAAATTTTTTTCATCCAGAAAAACTAGATAAAGCATCGATTTTACTGACACATACAGAATCGTATTGGAATCAAATTCACAACCTTCCTTTGGAAAGAAAATTGGAACGAGCCATTGGATTTCCAGTTCGGGAAGACCTCATAGAAAGAGGAAAACACATTGCAATGGGCACACTCCAATGTGCAGAATATGCTATGCAATATGGTGTTGCATTAAACATCGCAGGAGGAACACACCATTCCTTTGCGGATAGAGGAGAAGGGTTCTGTATTTATAATGATTTTGCCATTGCCGCGAACATTTTGCTACATCAAAAAAAAGTTGCTCAAGTCTTAATAGTTGACCTCGATGTACACCAAGGAAATGGAACTGCCAATATTTTCCAAAATAGACCAGAAGTATTTACTTTTAGTATGCATGGAGAAAAGAATTATCCATTGCGTAAAGAAAAGTCTGACTTAGATATTGGATTACCAGATGATACAGAGGATAAGTATTTTCTAGAAAGACTAAAACCAAACTTAAGTGATATATTAGATTCCATA
>JAHDBF010000129.1:0-1946 GCA_020630525.1 Saprospiraceae bacterium | reverse complement strand
ACGATAGGGAAGTATAAATAGTAATGCACAGAGACATTAATGCAAGAAAATGACTTAAATAATATACTAAAAGCATGCTTAAGTGATGACAATAGATCGCAAGAAATATTGTACCGATATACTTATGAAAAATTAATAAGTACTGCTTTACGATATACCAAGTCAAGAGACGAATCCAAATGGGTTTTTAATCTTGCAATGCTAAAAGTCTATAAGTCACTTTCAAAATTTAGCATTGGTACCAACTATTTAGGATGGGCAAATGATATACTTAAAAAAACATGTATTGATTATATCAGAAGCAATACAAAACATACCAAGTTGATTGCACCAATAGATAGTGCTTTTGTTGAATCAACAAACAAAACTTGGAATGAAGCTTTAAACAAATTGGAAACAGAAAAAATTATAGAACTCGTCCAGCAACTTAACGATAACGAAAGAATGGTTTTTTCTATGTATGAAATAGATGGTTACAAGCACAAAGAAATCGAGGAAATTACAGGAATTAAAGCAAATACTTCTAAGTGGTTGCTAGCGAAAGCAAAAAAAGAATTGAGAATTAAAGTAGAACAAATGTATAATGCAAATATTGGATTTAATGGGAAATAGAGATTTCAGAGATCGGCTAAGAAATTATACAGAAACAGCAGATGATGCTGACTGGATAAAAATGCAACAACTGCTAAAAGAAAAAGACTCAAAAAGAAAATTTGGGTTTTGGTTCTGGTTGTTACCTATACTAGGGATTCTACTTTTAGGATTGAGTATCTATGCAATATCTCCAAACTTGTTTGAATCTAATCCCAATTCAAACCAGCATGCAATAGAATCCAATATTCAAAATAATACAAAAACAACTAACAATTCGGAAAATTATACTTCAACTAATTCAATTTCTTCTGCAGAGAATTCAATGAATACTCCAAATAAATCTAATAATCAATTAAATAATAAATCTATAAATAATAATCAATCAAAAACCCCAAAAACGGTAATTGCTCAAATTGAAAACAACAATTCAACAAATAACACTAAGCTAAATACTGATGTCAAAACAAGCAAAACGAAACAAACCAATGCGGTAAGTGCATCAAACTCTCCACTAGTAGTTGAGTCTCAAGATGTAGAGAATTCAAAACCATTTGTCAATGCATTGAGCCACAATAATGAAATCAAATTACCCGATGTAAATAAATTTACTGAAGACAACATAACTAGAATCCAAGATAAATTAACCGACCTAGCCATTAAAGATATTTTCCTATTTTGGACAGAGAGAATACCAACATCAATATCACTAGCATATTCTAATACACCTGCGAAAGAGATATTTGTACAGAAAAAAAGTAACCCTTTTAGCTTCGGTGTAGGAATTTTTTACGGAATAGGAAGTGCAACTATTGACACAGATAAAATAGTCATGAATACGCTAAGTACAGAAATAATGACTAGATATAATTTCTATAATAGATTCGCAATTTCTGCAGGATTATTTGGGTCAAGAGAAAATTTACATTTAGACAATTATATAGAAAAAAGCGACCTAGAAAAAAGCAACTACAATGATATTGAAAGATCTAAATATTACATTGGACCTAAAGTGTCCTTGAGTTATGATATTCCAATTAATGTACAAAACTTATTAGAGTGTAATGTAGGATACCAATATGGATTTGCACTTACTAATAACGGTGATACGCTTGCAAATGAATTAGATGCTGCAAATATTCCAGAAGAAGACTCGCCGACAGAAGTATTTACATTAAATAGTTCATCAGCATTTAAAGACCAGTTGTCATTTTTAAATTTTGGATTAAACTGGAAAAGAAAAATCTTTAAATCAAACCACATTTCTTTAGGTGTTTCGTACAGGTATAATTCAGCGTCAATCTTTAACAATTCAGAAACGATACTTGATGAAAATTTTGGGCAGTTGGGACTAC
>JAHDBF010000128.1 GCA_020630525.1 Saprospiraceae bacterium | reverse complement strand
CAAAACAAAATTATTGACTCCGTAGTAACTGTATTACTCTGATTCATTGCCCGATCAAATATGGTAATATCAAAAGTCAAAGTATCAGTAGGAAACATTTCTGGTTTTGAACACGGAGGAATTCCAGTATCAGGGAAAAGGCAGCAAGTGGTGTAAATTTTTAATTGTACTTCACCTCGGATACCATTGTTTGCACCTTGCTCTGGAACCTCTGGGAGTCTAAAGCGATCAGAAATCCCACCAGTTCTATTGTCACTTACTTGAATGTCAAATGAATCACTACCGTTCGCCATTCCTATATCTCCATCTCCATCTGTAAAACTTAAAAAAACAAATACAGAGTCAGTTAAAAGATTATTCTGTTGCATAGAGAAGCTACTCATCCCTACATACTCAAGTTCAGGGACTTCAGAAAAATTCTGCCTATTGACACATGACAGGAATATTGCAATAGATAAAAAGAATACCGCTAGAAAGTATTTATTTTGCAGCAATGCAACGTGAAAATTTAAAATATAAGGTTTTATCATTATTTGAAAATCAGTCCTATAAAGATGAGCTTATTTTGGAAATATTCCAATATCAATACGCAAACAATCCATTACTTAGGGAATATGTGCGACTTGTCGGCGCTAAAAAGAATCCTAAATCGATAAACGAAATCACTTATTTGCCCATCCAACTATTTAAAAAGCATATGATTAAATCTGGAGAATGGCAGACCAAACATATTTTTGAAAGTAGTGGAACTACAGGAATGCTAACTTCAAAACACCACATCTTGGATTTGGATTGGTACGATGTGTTATCAGAAAAGATATTTAATTCAAGGTTTGGAAAATTGGAAGATTTTCTGATTTTGGGATTATTGCCATCTTATCTTGAACGTGGAAATAGTTCATTAGTTCATATGGTTAATAGCTTTATGGAGAAATCAAAAAATGGTATTCATTTTTACCTCAATGATTTTGAAGCATTAGCGAATGTGTTAAGTGAAAATAAATTTTCCGATAAAAAAATTATACTCTTTGGTGTGAGTTTCGCTCTTCTAGATTTTATCCAATCATATCAATCATCGATGTCTAATCTAATTATAATTGAGACAGGCGGGATGAAAGGAAGACGTAAAGAATTGACTAGAGAAGAATTACATAAAAACATCAATGCTGCTTTTCCAAATGCAGAAATAAGTTCTGAGTACGGCATGACCGAATTACTTTCTCAAGCTTATTTTGATAGTGGATGGTTTTCTGTAGCGCCAAGTATGCATATTGATTTAAGAGAAATAACAGATCCATTAAGTACAGAAAGTGGATTAAAAAGAGGTGCGATTAATGTAGTAGATTTGGGGAACTTGGATAGTTGTGCATTTATAGCTACCGAGGACATTGGAAAAAAGTATAAGGGTGATGACCAAAAATTTAATGTCCTCGGCAGACTAGATATTTCCCGATTAAGGGGTTGTAGTCTGTTGTATCTATAATTTCGATTGAATAATTTTATGATTTAAATTCCATTAATCCTTCAGCAATCCAGTTTGCCAAATGCTGTCGATTTTCTGGTCTCAATATTCTTTCTTGATCTGCATGATTCCTAATATTCGCCAATTCTATAAATAACGCTGTCGGCATTGTATTTCTAACCATATATAGATTTCTTGATTGGACAAAGCCTTTATAACCTCTATTCTTCTGGTACAGATCATATTTTTCCTTGAATTTATCTTGCATCGTCAACGCCAATTTTTTGCTAGAACGGCCATGTTCGTAGTAATAAAAGAACACGTCTTGTCTTTTTTCTTTCGACCTAGAATCAACATGCACCATGATCGCATATTGCTCTTTTATTCCCTGAGCTTTATAATCATTGTATAATTTATTGATTTTTTTAGAGCGCTGTTCAAGTCTTCTTATTTGATTTAATGGAAGTGGATTGCCACCCATTGCATACTCATCTCTGTCACATTTTAGATATTTTTCAGTTCTTATTCCATCATTTTTATCTTGGATAACTATATGCACTTTTGCGCCATGTTCCATTAAGTTTTTAGCTAGACGTAGTACAACGTCGTAAGCATATTCATCTTCACACATTACCTTCTCGCAGTCGAGACATTGTGCTCCAGAATCTGGTCCGCCGTGTCCAGAGACGAGATAATACACTTTGTTTTTTAAGCTATTGTCTATTATTTTGACCTTAGATTCTTTACTTCCAAATAACGGTTCCATTACGAATAACCCATCCTCTTTAATTGTTTTACCAACTTTTGGTTTCGGTTCTTTTCCTAAATTAGCCATAGGTTTTGATAGGTCAGTATCCGCATTGCAATACAATTCATGATATGGCACCCAAAGCACCTTGCTTTCAATATAATTGTCGTTTCTTAATCTGTTTTTTCGAGCAGATTCATTAAAATTTTTAATTCTTACAGCCTGATCATAATCGTCTATTCCTATCGTAGACCGTATGCTGATTCCATTATACTCATATACTATCATTGGTAACTTATAGCTTTGATCAACTTTTAACTGATCATTTGCATTGAGATTGTTCAATAAGTAAAACTGAGCTTTATTACAGGAATAGTCTATAAGCTTATACCTTCTCAACATTGCATAAACGCCATCACCATTAAGTGCTTTTGCCTCGAGGAATTTGTGTTTTTTTACTGGGTCAATGTTGTCATCGGCTTTGGGAGCTGCTGAAACAGAAACTGAAATCAGTATAAAAAACGCTAGAACAAATGAATTTCGTAACATATGCGCATTTCTTTATATGCAAAAATAACATAATGTTTAAAATATTCAAATTCAAATGAATATGTATTAAAGTAAATTTTAATGTGTATTATTATTTTCTGAAAAATTCTAATGCATAGCGTACATTTGCAAAACAGAATGAATGCACTTTTAAGGAGAATATACTCATTGATAAAAAAAGAGCTTTTGCTAGATTTTAAGCAGAAGCATATTCTATATGCAGTATTACTATATATGGTATGTAATACTTTTATAGCATACAAGGCATTTGGAGACATTCAAGCTGTTAGTTGGAATGCATTATTTGTAATTATATTTTTATTTGTTGGTTTAAATTCAATTTTAAAAAGCTTCTCAAATCGATTTAACAGTAAACATTTATTTTATTATTCCTATTACAATCCATTGGAGCTATTTATTGCAAAAGCCATATACAATTGGATTTTATTGGTTATCCTGTCCATATTATTGATGTGTTCAATGACATTCTTTACTGGAGTAGGCATTAAGGATTTTGGAATTTTCTTCATTTCTGTTCTAAGTGGATCTTTAGGAGTTAGTTTTTGCTTTAGTTTTATTGCTTTGCTTTCGGTGAGATCAGATAATAACAGCACAGTATTTTCTATTTTGGCATTGCCAATAGTTATTCCAATATTATTATTGATGCTAAAATTAAATGCCACATCTTTACGTCTTATTTCAGACAGTTCGATTAATAAGGATATCATATTAATGGGAGGAATAGATTTATTATTTATTGCAATAACTATAATAATGTTTCCAATCTTGTGGAAAGCTTAAATTTAAAAAATATGATCAAAGGTTTATGGTGGAAAATGTTGGGAGTAATATTGTTTTTATATGTTTGTATTGCAGGATTTGTTGTGCCGCTAAAGCCAGGAATTTATAATGCCAGTCCGACAAATATTAAAGCAGGACAAACATTAAACCTATCAATAGAAGGATACAATTCTCATTATAAATCTGCAGAGGAATTAACTGCTTTTTTAAAGTTTGACAGCATTCAAATATTAAAAGCTACAGACATAAAAGTTAATTCAGAACAATCTATTGAGGCAACTTTTAATATCCCTGAATACATAAATACAAAGAAAAAAATTGCAGAAGCTACATTAATTGTTGATAATGCCACTGATGGATATTCCATTATGCCAGCTGCTGTATTTGTGAATAGCATAAGTAAAACTCCGTCTCAAGTAGATTGGAACACGGACTTTGTCAATGATTTACATCAAGTAGATGCATTTGCATTTCCGTTTAGGAACATTCTATATGAAACCATCCGTAACACTTTTTTTCATGTTGCAATATGGATGTCGATGATGATCCTATTTATAGGCGCATTATATAGTAGCATCCAATATTTAAGGACCAGAGATCGCCGGCACGACATTCACAGTTATAGCCTGACATCTACAGGAATTGTATATGGATTATTTGGATTAGCTTCAGGAGCGATATGGGCAAAATATACTTGGGGTACATTTTGGACATCAGATATAAAGCTGAATATGGCTGCCATTGCAATGCTGCTTTATGCTGCATATTGGATCCTAAGATCTTCGATTGAAGACTTAGATAATAAATATAAGTTATCTGCGATATACAACATCTTTGCTTTTGTAGCACTGATACCTTTGATATTTGTAATTCCGAGATTAACAGATAGTCTCCATCCTGGAAATGGAGGTAATCCTGCACTAGGAGGAGAAGATCTAGATAATACCTTGCGGATGGTTTTTTACCCTGCGATTATAGGATTAACTTTACTCGGAGTATGGATTTCGGATTTAGTAAGTAGATACCTTAAACTTGAAAATATTATTCAAGAAAAAGAAAATATTCTTTAATTAATATCCCAAGTTGTTATTAATAAAAGTAAATTTGTCACATAAGTAAAATTGCTTTATGAAGCTTAATCGCGCAATAGGTCTTATCGTTTGTTTGGTATATCCATACCTTATTTTTGCACAATCCAATGTTGATTTTATTCGCAGTACAGGGAAAATATATTCTGTAGTGGCAGTCGTATGTTTATTGTTTTTATTTTTAGCAGTTTACTTATATCGATTAGATAGAAAAATATCAGATTTAGAAAAAAAGATAAAAAATGAGTCTTAAACAAGCAAAGTTTTATGAAAGTGTTCAGGCTAACTTTAAGAAAGCCGCTGATCTTTCTGGTCTACCCAAAGGTCTGCTTTCTCAAATAGAAGTCTGTAATTCGATTTATAAAATGCATTTTCCAGTAAAAATTGGAAATAAATTTGAAGTAATCGAAGCATACCGTGTTCAACACAGTCACCATAGACAGCCTACTAAAGGTGGTATAAGATTTAGCCAACATGTAAACCAAGAAGAAGTAATGGCTTTGGCTTCTTTGATGACTTACAAGTGTGCTATAGTTAATGTACCATTCGGTGGAGCAAAAGGTGGTGTTAAAGTCAGTACTAGACAATACAATGCTGAGCAACTAGAAAAAATCACGAGACGTTACACTGTAGAATTGGTGCGAAAAGGATTCATTGGGCCAGGTGTTGATGTGCCGGCACCTGATTATGGAACAGGAAGCAGAGAGATGGCTTGGATATTAGATACTTATACTCAGTTAAACAATGGTGAGCTTGATGCAGCTGCTTGTGTAACTGGGAAACCTGTAGCTCAAAATGGGATTGCAGGTAGGACAGAAGCAACAGGAAGAGGCGTATATTACGCAACTAGAGAGTTACTTCTTGATAAAAAAATGATGGACACTGTTGGTTTGGAAACTGGAACAGAGGGCAAAACTGTGGTTATTCAAGGCCTCGGAAATGTGGGCACATATACTGGTCTCATTTGTTCTGAAGAAGGTGGAATGAAAGTAATCGGCATTTCTGAAATAGATGGTACAATCTATGACCCAAAAGGTATCGATGTCCAAAAATTATTGAAATATAAAAAATCTAAAAATACAATCATCGGATTCCCAGGGACTAAAGCATTGAAAAATAGGGAAGATTGGATTGGGATCGAATGCGATGTATTAATTCCTGCTGCGCTCGAAAGTCAAATCAGAAAAGATAATGTAAATAAGATAAAAGCAAAAGTTATCGTTGAAGCCGCAAATGGTCCGATTACTGCCGAAGCGGAAAATGTCTTATTGAAAAAAGGTTGTATTATTTTACCTGATATGTACGCCAATGCAGGAGGTGTAACCGTATCTTATTTTGAATGGTTAAAAAACCTTTCTCACATCCGTTTTGGAAGAATGGAAAAGAGATTTGATCAGCAAGCAATGACACAGTTGGTTTCTAAGATTGAATCTATGACTGGTAAAACCATAAGCGCACGCGAAAAACTACAATTGACAAAAGGCGCAGACGAAGTAGATTTAGTAAGGTCAGGATTGGAGGAAACAATGATCACTGCTCACGAAGAAATCTTCACTGTTTACAATAGACGTAAAAATGTAAAAGACCTTAGAACCGCTGCATTCTTAGTTGCACTAGAAAAAGTGGCAAACGATTACGAAATGATGGGAATATTCCCGTAATAGAAACGAGGGATAAAATATATTTAAGGCAATAATCTTTTAGGTTATTGCCTTTTTTTTTGGTTTTAAATTTAGACAATTTGAATTCAAAAATTTAGATTTCAGCAGATTCACAAAGTAGAATAATTGGTCTTATTTTGTTGTCTTATTTTGGGTTATTGACACTTTGTGATCGTTTGTGTTTAAATATTTCCTTAAAAACAAATTATATTTTATATATTTCGGAAAATTAAAAACCAACCAATGTCGAGATCACTTAGCATGTGCATCGCAGCACTTACATTAATTTCCATTTTTGTATACAATACTTTTTCTAGTAACAATTCTTGTAAGAAGAAACTCACAAAAGAACAACGTATAGAAGGATTGCTTAAGCAAGAATTCGAAATGACAAAAAACCCTTTTACAAATGAGGTTCCTTATCGAAAATTAGATAAAATAAAGAAGGAAATTGCTCAAGGTAAATATACCAATGGTAGATCAGGAGAAAATCTTATCTGGACTGAAAGAGGACCCAATAATTTTGGTGGTCGAACAAGAGCAATAACATTTGATCCTAAAGACCCTACTGGCAATACGTTGTTCGCGGGTGGAGTAGCTGGAGGATTGTGGAAATGTACCAATTTATTAGGTGACTATAATTGGGAACAAATTACTTCTTACGATGGAAATCCAGCAATAGCCTCTATTGTTTTTGATCCCGATGATATGAATAGAATTTATGTTGCAACAGGGGAAGGATTTCTAAATGGTGGATCTTATAGAGGTAGTGGAATGTACATTTCAGAAGACAACGGATTAACATGGAATCAATTAGCATCCACAGCAAATTTTGAATTCACTTACGTACAAAAATTACTATTTTCTGAAGGAGTACTTTTTGCCTGTACACTTTATAGCGGGATCATGAGGTCAGAGGACAAAGGATTGACCTGGGAAAAATCACTTGGAAATAATGTTTTTGGATTTTCAGAAAGAGCAGGAGATTTAGAAAGAACACCTAACGGAACCCTGTATGCGGCAATGGGAATTAATGGAACTCAAGATGGAGTATATAGGTCTAAAAACAATGGTATATCTTGGGAGAATGTAGAATTTCCTTTCGACAGTTTTAGTAGGATAGAACTTACAGTTGCCGAAAACGTAGATGAATTAATCTATGGCGCAGTAGAAGATGAAGAAACAAGAAATGTGAAGCATTTACTTAAGTTAGAAAACGGTAGTTCTGATTGGCAATTATTAGATGTGCCATCAACCATTAGTGCGGAAAATTTTGGTAGAGGGCAAGCATGGTATGATTTAACAATCGCTGTAGATCCTTCCAATGAAAATAATATTTATGCTGGAGGAGTTGATCTTGTGCAGTCTTACGATGGTGGAGAATCATGGGAGCAAATAACCAATTGGTATGAAGGTTCACAATTCCAATATGTTCATGCAGATCAACATAACATTATATTTTTAGCATCTAATCCTGAAGTTGCTGTCTATTCTAATGACGGTGGGGTATATGTTACCCAAAATGCAAATGATTTCCAACCAAATTTTAGACATACCGTCGAAGGATATAATGTTACCCAGTTTTACAGTTGTGCAATACATCCAGAACCGAATAATAATTATTTTATCGGTGGAACTCAAGATAATGGATCTCATATTTTTCGTGACGAAGGCATAAATGCGACCGAAGAAGTAACAGGTGGTGATGGTGGTTATTGTCATATTAGTACAGAAAACCCAGACATACAGATCACCTCTTATACTTACAATTCCTACTTTATTACAATAAATGATTGGAGTACTTATGATGATATAAATATTGGGGATAATGAAGGTCGCTTTATCAATCCAACTGATTATAATGATAAACACAATACATTAATATGCGCATCTAATGATGGAAAAATAAATTTTGTAAATATTTTCGGAAGTGATGATTCCTTAAAAGTTTCAGAAATTGCAGAAGAAATGGTCTCTGCAATTAAAGTTGATCCCAATGATAATGACGTAGTTTTCTTTGGAACGAATGAAGGAACAATCTTTAAAATTTCAGATATTTTGGGAAGTAATACAGTAGAAATATTAGCAAGTTTTCCAGGGAATATTAGAAACTTTGATTTTGCTAGAGATAATTCAGAAAAAATGTTGGTAACCTATTCTAGTTACGGAGTAGCGTCAGTATATATCTCTGATGATTATGGCAATAATTGGGAAAGTGCAGAAGGAAATTTACCTGACTTTCCTGTACGATGGGGAGTTTTTTCTCCTTCAGATTCGGAAAAAATTATTCTTGGTACTGAGTTAGGTGTATGGTCAACAAATCAATTGGCAGGAAATGATACTGATTGGAGGTTAAACAGTTTTGGCTTGAGTTTAACCCGTGTAGATATGTTAGATGTGCGTGCAGATGATAATACTGTCCTTGCTGCAACACACGGCAGAGGGGTGTATAGTGCCAATAATTTGAATGGATTAGTTGATTATGATGGTGATGGTTTTTTATGTGACATCGATTGTAATGATTTTAATAATCTAGTGTATCCCGATGCAGAGGAAGTGCCTTATAATGGCTTGGATGACGATTGTAATCCAGAGACTTTGGATGATGATTTGGATCAAGACGGTTTTCTACTAGCAGATGATTGTGATGATAATAATGCCGCCATTAATCCAGCAGTAGAAGAAATTCCACTCAATGGCATAGACGAGAATTGTGATGGTCAAGATGTATTTATTGAAGAGAGATGTTTATGTAATATCGCCGGAGAGTTAAATATAGAAACAGTAGGACGTGTAGCAACTTTTGGTATTGGTTGGCCTGATTGTAATGGTCAGACTTGGATTGGAAAGGGCAGGATTACATATGATGAAGCTACAGATTCGTACCTAAGTTATACAGAGCTCATGGATGGTCAAGAGTTGTTAGATTTATCTTTTGGAGCATATTACATATGCTATGATGTCCAAGATCAAGACGGCATGCCAAATGGTGATTTAGTGTTAAAACAAGATTGTGATTCATTGTATTATGAAGGAATAAGCCAATGGCAAGAAAATTATGGCTCATTCAATATAGCATATAGTGGCAGTGTGATGTCCTTTGATTGGGTTAATTCTTATGGAGAGGCAGCATCAGTAAAATTGACAAGAGCAGATGGATCAGATTGGTTGTGTCCTTCTCAGATAGTGGATAATGATGGTGATGGATTTTCTGTTAATGAGGATTGTGACGATACTAATCCAGATGTAAATCCCGATGTCCAAGAGATAGCATACAATGGAATAGATGATGATTGTAATGCAGAAACGTTGGATGATGATTTAGATGGAGATGGTTTTGGTTTGTCCGATGACTGTGATGATGAAAATGCAGAAATTAATCCCGAACAGGAAGAAATTACCTACAACGGTATCGACGATGACTGCAACCCAATGACACTGGACGACGATTTGGATGGAGATGGATTTGCAGCATTTGAAGATTGTGACGACAATGATGCTTCTATAAATGTTGCTGCTCAAGAAATTCCTTATAATGGTGTAGACGAAGACTGTAATCCGTTAACGCTAGATGATGATCTAGATGAAGATGGTTATGGTATAGTAGATGATTGTGATGATAATAATCCCGAAATCAATCCAGGAGCAATGGAAATTCCCTTAAATGGAATTGATGAAGACTGCAATGGAGA
>JAHDBF010000127.1 GCA_020630525.1 Saprospiraceae bacterium | reverse complement strand
CACCCTTTATAGGACGATTCTTGTAGGATCGTCCTTTTTTTATGCCCGTAATATTAATTCAATGACAATTTATCAAGGTTTAGTAAGAACTATAACTTTTTGTGATGATAAAAAATCTTGAAATTCCATTTGGCAAACAAATAAACTTCCGTAATTCTTAAGCTGTGATACTTTAATCGAAAATTCATTATAACCTTTGGAATATTGTAAGATGCTTTCTTTTACAAATTTTCCTGTAATGTCAAAAATTTTGAATTTAACTAAACCAGATTCTTTGATGTTAAAAGGTACTATTATTTGCTCAAAAGCTGGATTTGGGTAAACTTGGTGCATAATGTTTTCAGATTGTTCAGGGCTTTCGATCAACTTTATCGAACGGACGTTTAATTCATCCCCAAAATAAAACTCAGACTTAATAATACTATCATTTAATAAAGAAGTTAGTTCTAAATTATTTATTGAACTCGTTGGTAATGAAATAGAAAATAGTTTTTGAAAATTTTCTACTTCTGTAGAAACACCATCTTTTGTATTCCAACTTACGATAATAGAAGAATCCTGCATACCAAAATTGGATTCGTCCATATTTTCTAAATGGTAATTAATTGAATTAACATCTACTCCTTTCAAATCTAAAGCCATTTGAAATCCATGCAGTTTTTCAATTTTTGAGGTTGAAAACTCCAAATTAGTCAAGCCATTATCTTCTTGGATATTAACGTAGAGTTCCCTTTCTGGTAAGTTTTCATTTTCTATAGATCCATTTAGAATCTTATCTATTGAAGCATTAGCATCACCATTTTTAACACCAACAAAATTTGCAAAATTCATTAAGTTGTCTAATGAAATAGTGTCGCTACCATAAAATGTCCATGGCTCCACAGCGCTAAATTTATCAACTTTATTCAATAATAAATTTCGTATTTCATCAATGTCTAAATCAGAAATCAACTCATCTTTATTAACATCAGAAGCATTCATTTTATAATCAGAACCTAACTGTGCTATTTCTAAAATATGTCTTTGAATATGGATTATATCCAAAGTTGATAATCCAGTTTTATAATCATCATTCTTGGTAAGATCAATTACTAAATCGTTGTAAAATAATGGAACATAGACTGCATAATATCCATCTAAATTATTTATTGATTCAGAAAAATAGTTAGTACCAATCTGTTTAGCTAAAATTTTCACATCAGGAATGGCAACCTCAGATTCTGTTTCCACAATACCAATTAACGAAAATGTCTCAGAAATTAAGCAACAATATTGATCCAAATCTACTAATTCTAAATAAACTATTTCCTTGTCATAATTGTGACATTCATCCCAAACATAAATTTCAATTGGAAATATTCTATTTTCATAGTCAGCTAATGGAATATCATCACAATCAAAAAATTTAGCAGTTGTATTTAGTTCTTCATTCCATCTTTCTGCATTACCTATTTCAAAATCTTCTTCATCCGCGCTTCCAAATTCATTATAATAAATACCATTAAAACAATCAATATCATTTGGATGAATCGGAGAAAAAGTAAACATAAGATTAGAGTCACTAGTGCACAAATCGGAACTTCCTGTATTTAAATCTACTGCATTCAAAATTGCTTCTCCTTGTTGTAAATACAATTTGAATGTATCTAAAAGTGTCGGAGTAGGTTCTTCTCCATCTTTAATAAAAAAATAATTTGTTGCAGTTACAACATTTCCAATATCATCATTGAGTCTCCATAAAACGCGATGCTGATATTTACAATTGATGGGAACACCATCTGGTAATTTGATAAATAAATTTTCAACATCATCGCCTTTACTAATGTAGCTCCAATCGCCCGGTTCGGAATGGATAAAAAATTGATCGGTGCTAGAAAGTGCAGTACTATAGGTAAAATCATAGGTCCAATCACCCCACAAATCAACTTGAACCTCCCATTCTAATCCTTCTGTATTCAAATCAGTGGTATTAATCACTTGTGAATTTAGGTATGAATCGATGGATTCACAGATATTTAACAATGAAAACGTAGTGTCAGAAACTATAAATTTTGGCGATAGACTATCACTCAAAGTTGATTTATTTGCATGTTCGCTAGAGAAAAAAATATCGCTACACTCTTGGGGACAATCTTCCTTAGAAAGTGACATGTTGTTTTCGGCTATGTAGTTAATGTAGTTAATGTAGGCATTTTTATTAAGAATGGTTTCTTCCGCGAATAGCTTAGGAAAAAGAAATAGCGTATAAAGCAGCATGCAGCAGTGCACGTTGAATTGTAACTTATTCATGGGATATAAAATTTGGTTACTATTAGGTAAATTCGTCTACTATAATACGATAATTTTAGACATTAGGCTGCTAGGTGTACAATTTTAATTATCCTAATTTGTCTTGACCCATTACTATTCCATTCTATTTTTTAGTTTTTCATAATACCAAAGTGCATAATTCGTCCTCCAGTTTGGTTGACGGGACTTACACTTTTACCGATAACGATTCCTTTCTCTGGAGCAAAATATTCTTTGATCACATCACCGAATAGATTTCTCATTGTTGCAATTTTTTGATTTTTTTCTACTATTTCAGCAACTTCAGGATGTACTGTTAAAAGTCCACCTTGATCACAATATATCCAATAAGATTTTTTACAAATTACCGTATCTTCAGAAATTTCTTCTACTTCACTATCAGTGATACCCAAGTAACCAAGTAGATTATGGATTCCAGTTAATCCATCTCTAATCATACCTTTTTGAAAAAGATTTGGATTTCCTACCTCTAATGTGATGGCTGGAATATCCAACTCATCCGCAGTACCTCTCAACGTGCCATCACTTGGAGGATTATGCACAATGATTTGCGCATTTTGAAGCAAAGCCATTTTTCTCACCACTTCGTCGCTCATATCTGCCCTAATATAATAGGAGTTTATTCTTCCATTACTAGCAGTATGCAAATCGAGAAGATAATCAAAATTCTTTACCACCTTGTTAACTACTCGCCATGCATAGACCTGACTTACTGTTCCATTTTCTTTGCCAGGCATTATGTGATTCAAATCAACACCATCTAAAAATCGACGTTTTTTCCTGAGGAAGGATGGAGCATTCAATACAGGAATTCCGATTACAGTTCCCTTTAATTTTGTGATATCAATTTCATTAAACAAACGTTGTATAACTGAGATTCCATTTAATTCGTTTCCATGAAGCGCTGCTGTTAATCCTACTACCCTACCTGTCTCAGCACCTTTGGCAATAATTAATGGAATATTTATAGACACACCCATTCCATCTTCTACAATCTCCAACCAATATCTGGTGATGCAATTATTGGGTACAGAATTTAGGTCTAATTTTTTTATGGTAGGAATCTTAGGATTCATTTTTTAGTTTTTGGTGTGACTATACTTTTCAAAATAATTCCATATCTCATCTATGGTTTTTTCTACTAACGGTTGTTGTTTAAATGCTGCCATTTGTGGTAACCCACCGATACTTGTAGTATTAATTTCTGACAATACTCTTTTGCCGTTATCATCGACGAGCGTATCGACGCCATACATAACAATCCCTAATTTTGATAAGTAAGGATCAATCAATTTGATAATGGTTTTTTCCTCATTATCCACATCAGAAACGGTAGATGATCCACCCATTGCCACGTTACATAACCAAGAATCAATTGGCGGTAACCTTAGAGATGCACCTATTATTTGTCCATTTACTACAACTATTCTTTTGTCTCCTTGGTTTACATTCTTTAGGAATTTAACAGCTAGGTATTCAATTTTTTCATTTTTGTACCTATTTGCAAATTCCTCGAATGTTATGATATCTTTCCCTTCCCATACCTCATCATTTTCTATCCTTACAATACCCCGACCACCATATTCACGGAAAGGTTTTAAAACGATAGGAAATTGGTTTTTATAACTAATTATATCTTCTAAATTAGTACAGATTTTCATCGGAGGGCATACTTCTGGAAAATTCATCAGATATGCTTTAGATCCTGTAATGTGAATTCCTTTGGGATTATTGATAATACACTTGTCGTGAAATACCGAGGAAATATGATTTAAAAATTCTTCGCTGAGTGGAGGAGGCATTCTTAACCATACTAAATCAAAACTATTTAAATTACAAAGTTCCAAATGTTGTGTCAGTGGGTTTGAAAATTCATCATATTTAAAATTTTCATTAGCATTGGTAGCATATAACTTTGCATTAAATTTGCAATTAAAAAAATCTGAATTTATTGCATTGCCTCTCGATGCGATGCTCACACTTTTGGTCTTAGAGTGTGCCACCATTTTTACTACCAAGTCATAAAGTGAATTTTCTTTACTATGATTGGTATGGTCAGTAAGTATTAGTACGCGATAAGAATTTTCCATATTTACCATCTTAATACATAAGCAAATATCAGTGGTGCAACGATCGTAGCATCAGACTCAATAACAAATTTCGGGGTTTCGGGAAGTAGTTTTCCCCAAGTAATTTTCTCATTTGGAACTGCGCCAGAATAAGATCCATAGCTTGTTGTTGAGTCACTAATTTGACAAAAGTAAGACCACATCGGTACGTCATTCAACTCTAGGTCTTGGTGTAACATTGGTACTACACAGATTGGAAAATCTCCAGCGATGCCACCACCAATCTGAAAAAATCCAACGCCATTATCTAAAGTATTTTGCTGATACCACTTTGCCAAAAACATCATATATTCTATTCCTGATTTTACTGTGGATGGTTTTAGGTCATTCTCAATACAATAGGAAGCGAAAAAATTTCCGCAAGTAGAATCTTCCCATCCTGGGACTATAATAGGAATATTTTTTTCTGCCGCTGCCAGTAGCCAACTGTCCTTTGGATCAATTTGATACTTTTCTGTTAATTCGCCACTTAATAATATTTTATAAAAGAATTCGTGCGGAAAAAATCTTTCACCATTCTTATCTGCATTTTTCCATGCGTTATACAGATGTTTCTCTATTGCACGCATGGCTTCTGCCTCGGGGATACAGGTATCCGTTACTCTATTATAGTGATTATCCAATAGGTCTTTTTCTTCTGCTGGAGATAGGTCTCTGTAGTTAGGAATACGCTTATAATGATTGTGTGCAACGAGATTAAAAACATCTTCTTCTAAATTGGCACCTGTACAAGTTATAATATGTACTTTATCTTGTCTTATCATTTCTGCCAATGATTTTCCTAACTCTGCAGTACTCATCGCTCCTGCAAGTGTTACCATCATTTTGTTGCCAGCATCCAATTGTGACTCGTAAGCTATAGCGGCATCAACTAGAGAAGCTGCATTAAAATGTTTGTAATGTTCTACAATAAAGTTAGATATTGGTCCTCTGTCAATCATTGTTTTGAAAATTTATATGAAAGCATTTTGTAATATAATTTTGCTGCTAAAAAAGTGGGCGCATGGTAGTCCGTTATTGGTGCTAATTCTACGATATCGAATCCAACTACATTTTTATTGCCAAATACTTTTTTTAGGTAATTTATAGTTGTCCACCAGTCCAGTCCACCAGGTTCTGGAGTACCAGTTGCTGGCATCAAGCTACTATCAAAAGCATCTAGATCAAAAGTAATGTATACATTGTCTGTCATCTGAGCAATGGATTTTTCCATCCAATCTGTGTTGCCATAAATTTGATGCGCAAAATAGACTTTGTTTTTATCCATAAATTCTTTTTCGCTAATATCCATACTTCTGATTCCTACTTGAATGAGGTTACAGTTTTTACTGGCATCATGTACTGCACAGGCATGATTGTATTTCGAACCATTGTATTCGCTTCTCAAATCTGCGTGTGCGTCAATCTGTAATACTGTTAGGTCTTTATACTTTTCATAAAAAGCTTTTATTATCCCAATACTGATTGAATGCTCTCCACCAAAAAAAGTCAAATATTTTTCTGTATTTAACAATTGCTTTGTAGACTCATAGACGTTATCAAACATTTCTTCAGGAGACTTAAAACCACTCCAATCGTCTGGAATGTTTACTCCATTTTTGTATACTTCATAATCACATTCTATATCGTAAAGTTCCATGTTCTCTAAAGCATCCAAAAATTGCGTAAAGCCATGATCGGCACCTTTTCCCCAAGTGCTGGTTCCATCATAAGGAATGGATTGCAAAACTATCTTTGCATTATCATATGCGTTAATCTCTTTAGGAACGCCTGCAAAATTTCTCATCTTTAATTAAGGTTTACTATATCCAAGAATTGTGAGCATTTCTTCTACAGTCTGCTCATTTCTATATACTGAATCAACAAAATTACCTGTGCTATCCCGGTCAACGATAATTACTTTCGGAGCAGGAATTAGACAATGCTTAATGCCTCCGTACCCACTTATTGAATCTTGATAAGCACCAGTATGAAAAAATCCGACGTACAATGGCTCTTTGTCTTCATCTTCATAACTAGGAAGAAAAATTTGTTGATTAAAATCTTCAGAATTATAATAATCAGAATGGTCGCAACTTATCCCTCCAATATTTACTTTGGTATATTCATTATTCCACTTATTTATTGGTAGCAAAATAAACTTTTCTAAAATTGACCAAGCATCAGGAATGGTATTCATGAGACTATTATTGACCATGTACCAAGTTTCTCTATCGTTTTGTTTTTTTTGCTCTAGCACTTCAAATACAATTGCCCCACTTTCTCCGACAGTGTATTTTCCAAATTCCGTAAAAATATCTGGGTCATCTAGTTGTGCTTCTACGCAAGCAGATTTTATATTCTTAACGATTTCATTTATGATATATTCATAATCATATTCAAAGCCAAGATTATTTCTTATTGGGAAACCACCTCCAAGATTGATGGCTTTTATATCGTTACATTCTTTTTTTAATTCTACAAATAGCTCAAGTGCTTTCTGAAATTCACCCCAGTAGTATACATTATCTTTAATTCCAGAATCAACGAAAAAGTGAACCATTTTTAAAGAAATATTTTGGTCATCTTTTATTTCATTTTTATAAAATTCTAAAATTTCAGTAGGTCTAATACCAAGTCTTGAAGTATAATAAGCGGATTGAGGTTCTTCGTCAATTGCTATACGGATACCAATTTTTAAAATACCTTTTAAGTTTTTTGCTTTTTTCTTTACACGCTCCAATTCCGATTTAGAATCAAGAACCAAAATTGAATTTTTAAAACCTGCGAGATTTAGTTTTACTATTTTTTCTAAATATTCTTCAGTTTTATATCCATTGTGTACTATAATTGTATTTGTGTTTAACTCGCCTTCTTCGTACAATCTAAAAATAAGATCTATATCAAAAGAGGAAGAAGTTTCTAGATGAACTTTTTCTCTTAATGCTGCTTTTACCACATGTGAAAAGTGGCAACATTTGGTACAATAGCAATAGTTGTAACTTCCGTTATAGTTAAATTTTTTGATTGCTCTTTTAAAAAGATTGCGTGATTTTTTTATTTGCTCTCCTATTTTTGGGAGATACATTAACTTAAAAGGAGTACCATACTTTTCTATTAAATACTTTAAAGAAATACCATTAAAAGTAAGGTATCCTTCACTAAGATCGAATCCATCTTGTGGAAAGTAGTAACTCTGCTCAATCAAGTCAAAGTAGGTGTTTTTCATTTGCTAAATTTGATTAAAAAATTAGTTAATCATTATTTCTTCTAACAAACTAGTATCATCATTTAAGCTCTTAAACAATTTAGCTCTAAATTTTCCTTGTTTGTTTACTAGATTTTGTGCCATTTTATCGATGGCAACCATTGACAAAACTGTCTGTATAAATGCCTCAATTAAATCATCTAAACCTATACCTAGTTTATTAAAATCTCTCCTATCCATTAATACTAATCTATTGGTATCACTGTCCCAAGTACCATCTTCTTTTTTAATGGAAAGGTTTGTACCGAGCATTGACCAACTATCAGTACCACTAAGGAGAATATCGACCAATGGTTTTTCCGCACGTCTTGCATAAGTACACAGTGGTTTAATTCCCGTTTCTGTAGAGCTTACCATCATCCTTATATCAGCAATGAAGGTTTGGTTTTTCTGATTTGGGATCATTCCTACGTGGTACAATTTTCCTGACGAAGTGGTACTACTCCAATTAGAATTCCCGATTAGACTTTGGACTATAAATAGGTCATAATCAAATTCTAATTTCATGAATGCATCCAACTCGTCTTCTGTTACTATTGTAAACACTCCTTGACCGGCATTGCTATAAGGAACTTTTACTACTGCATGACCTCCCATCTTACGCACCCATAACGGAACTTCATTTTTACTTACATCCCAGATTGTTTCTGGCATATTTATTCTAAGCCCATATTCTTGCAGCTCAGCGTTAAACAGATCATAAGCTTTGGCTGCCACCATTTTATTTCTTCCGCCAGCAAGACAAGCAAGTGTCGGATTTAATATTTTTGTTTTCGCATTTACTGGAAGTCTATTCCAAGGTTTCTGCGTCAAGTATCGGAATGCTGCTCTAATAGGAATCCATTTTTCGCCAGTATTGACATGCATAATGCCATTTTCAAATCTGACTTCGGGGGAAGATTCCTTGTCGTAAAATGGAACATAATAAACTGGTTCATTCATTACATCAGCGATAACCTTTGCATATCCAGAAACTTCCATCGGGTTCTTATCATACACTACAGCGAGGCTTCCATTGATTTTATTTCTTAGGTTCTTAAGATAAGGTTTAAAAGTCCGTTCAACCATTAACCTGTAACTGCCTTGTTCTTTATTATCATCAACCAGTGGCATAGATTTTTGTCCAGAAGGACAAGAGTTATTTTCTATTACTACCATTTGTCTTTTTCCTCCAGCAGAAGTCACATTTAATAAATCAGCACCACCCCAGATAAAGTGTTTGCATTTGTGCGTTAATATTTCTCTTAATTTATTTTTATCTACTTGCGGATGCATGTGACAATACCTAGTAATTATTCTTTCTTGCTCAAGGTTTAAGAAAAAACTAATCATCGGGTGAATGGTGGCATTTAATGCTTTTGGATACCAATGATTATGTGGTTCAAATTCATTTGGCAAAATAACTTTAAGCTTATTCAATTTAAAACTAAGATTTAATAATTAGCATACTTAAAATATCGCGCTAAAGGTATCTTTTAAGTCAAATTAAATCCACTTTTTGAAGAAAATTATTTTGACTTTTTTACATTTTATTTTCTTGGAGGATTGACACTTTTTAAGTACCTATTTTATTAGATTCATTAGCATAAATAAAAATATGAGACAGTCAAAAACCATAAACAGTTAACACTCAATGAGATATATTTTTTTGTAGTTAATTTGTTTTTAGATCATTAGTTAACAAAGAGAAATTTTCTTGATTTTTACTCAAATTAAACCATTCCTAATGCCAAGGCTATTGATATTGCAATGAGCATAATTGCCACTAAAATTTGGAGGTTTCTTAGTTTTATTTTCTTAAATAATAATTTGCCAATGATTGCCCCAGAGATTGCTGATAATGTTGCCATGAGAATCAGTGGAGTATTATCCATCAATCCAGCACTAGAAAAGTTTGAAGCATAAACGCCTAAGCGTGTGAAATCTACTAGCGTAGAAATCACCACTGCAGTTCCCACAAAGGCTTCTTTTGACAATCCAGCTTTGATAAGAAAAGCTGTTCGCAAGGCACCTTGATTCCCAGATAAACCACCAAAAAAACCACTTAGCAATCCTCCCAAAGGTAATTTGCTTTTGCTAAATTGTAGATTGGAGAAATAAGGCACTAAATCCATTATCGCAAAGCAAATAAGGATTATTGCGATTAAAAATTTAACTGGAAAAACTACAAAAGATTTCTCAGCTATCGTGTATTCAAATAGTGGTGCTGAATCGGGAATTTTTATCAATAACCAAGCACCTAGAAATGCAGCAATTACTGCTGGTATCCCAAACCTCAAGACAACTGAGAAATTTGCGTCCTTTCCTACTAAAAATATCTTAAATACATTATTAAAAAAATGCACTACACCAGTCAAAGCAATTGCCAATTCTACTGGAAAAAATAACATAAAAATTGGTGTGAGAATGGTACCAAGACCAAAGCCAGAAAAAAATGTCAAAATTGCAGTAAAAAAAGCCGCAACAGAAATTATTACGTATTCCAAATGATATTTTTAAATATAATGAATAATGA
>JAHDBF010000126.1 GCA_020630525.1 Saprospiraceae bacterium | reverse complement strand
ACAAAATCACTAAATTTTAACTTTATTGGATAAGCGTTTACCATAAATCCATCTGGGATTCCGACGATTCCAAATTTGGTTTGTAAGTAATAAAGTAGAATTGCAATTATAAAACCGAATAATAAACCAATCAAACAAATCAAAAATCCTACTATAAAGAATATTTTAGCAATCCCTTGATTTTCTAGTCCCATTGTTTTGAGTACAGCAATGTCGTTTCTCTTATCCAATACAATCATCCACAGGCAACCCACTAAATTAAATGCAACAAGAAAAAGTGTAAAACTTACAATTAGAAAACTGACCCATTTTTCGATATTCATAATTTTTAAGAAGCCTTCATCTTGTTCGATCTTGTTTTTAATAATGACTCTTTCGCCTAGAATATTCTTCAGTGATAATTTTACGGATTCTTCTTTGCTTTCATCATAAAGGCTAATTTCTAAAGCGGTAAATTCTGTATCGTATCCTATGAGTTTTTTTGCAAATTCATAAGAGCATAAGATGGTATTTTGATCGGTTTCGCTTTTAACAGAGAATACCCCAGAAGGATATAGATCATAGGAATTAAAATCTTTTCCTCCGATGAGTTTCTTTTTTCGTTTTTGCATATATACGGTGATCGGACTTAATCTGTCATTAATATTCACTGAGAGTTTGTTCCTCATTCCGATTCCCAATACACCATTGGCAATTTTTGATACATTAAGTTTATTCTGTCCTGCTAGTAGAAAAGAATCTAGATTTATAACTTCTCCATAGTTTTTATCTACGCCTTTTATTTCACCTATTTTTTGCGAACCTTTATATTCAAAAGCAGCAACTTCTTGAATGGTTTTTGAGTATGCTTTGACGCCATCGATGCTTGCTATTTGAGCTAGGTCTTCATCACTAATTGTCAATGTTTTTCCGCTGGCTGGTAGTACTTTGATTTCAGGATTAAAAGCGTTAAACATTCCTGATAGCAGACTTTCAAAACCATTAAAAACAGAAAGAATTAGTATAAGTGCAGCTGCGCCAATACTGATTCCAAAAGTGGAAACACCTGTAATGATATTAATGATATTCGTACTTTTTTTACCAAACAAATACCGTCTAGCAATATTGAATATTAAACTCATAATTACAAGATGCTAAGAATTACTCTGATTTCAAAGCGTTATAAAAAACAGATTGAATCCTAGGACGATATTCATTTCTAGAAAACTTATTATTGTTCATCGTTGGGAAAGTCCGATTGGACAAAAATATATAAACAAGATTATGTTCTGGATCTGCGAATACCGCAGTTCCTGTAAACCCCAAATGACCAAAAGTAGAATCAGAAGCTTCATCCGACATATTTAGTGTACGGTTTTCATCCGTTTCTTTCATGTCAAATCCCAAACCTCGTCTGCTATTATAATACCTATTGGTGTATTTCATTATGGTTTCTGGCTGTAAGTATTGTTTTCCTCCATAATTTCCACCATTTAAAAGCATCTGCATTATTACAGCCAAGTCTTGCGTGTTGCTAAACAACCCTGCATGTCCTGCAACTCCTCCGAGCATGGCTGCACCCATATCATGCACATGACCATGTATGATTTTGTTTCTATAATAATCATCTTTTTCAGAGGGTACAATGGCATTTTTATTAGACCATTCTAAAGGATTAAATCCTGTTTTATTCAATCCCAATGGCTTGTAAAAATGTGTTTTTGTATACTCATCTAAGCGCATTCCAGACATCCGTGTAATCATCTGATCGAATAAATAGAACCCTAGATCGCTGTATTTATATTCTGCTTCATCTCTTAGTCCACAAGCATAGATTCTCTGATATATACTATCTCGATAATCACATCTTAGGTATAAATCGTCCACAACATGGAGACAAAAACTATCAGAAAAGGACGACTTATAATATTTATTATCAATCTCTACTTTAGCTTTTTTTGATTCTTTTTCTTTCAGAGTATTTTCATAAAAAGCGATCCACCCTGGCAGTTTAGCATGATGTGCCAATACATCTTTAATTATCAAAGAGCCCTTATTACAGGTATCAATTTCGGGAAGGTATTTCTCTATTTTTTCATTAATGTCAATGGTTTTTTGCTCATCCATTTTCATCATGCTAATTGTAGTAGCCAGGATTTTTGTTACGGAAGCTACATCATAAACGTCTTCTTTTTCTACTTTTTTCTTTTTATCATAAGTATGATATCCGAATGCTTCATCATAGACTATTTGTCCGTCTTTAATGGCGAGAACTTGACAGCCAGGCGCAGCTTTTTCTTTTATCATTTCTTCGACAATATCTTTGATTGCATCCAATGAGTCAGAAATCATACCTACTTTTTCTGGCACACCATATTTTAAAGTTTGCAAACTTGCTGTTTGGATCCCAGTATTGCGCACAAAATCATTAACAGATACAGGTAGCGTTCCTCGGAACCCATATGCGCCAAAAATCATCTGTGCGGTGATGTCTTGACAGATTGTATCTTCTTCATAAGCCTGTATAATGGTCGTTATATCTCCAAAATATTTTAAGGCATATGGCGTACCAAAATTGACCAATACTACTTTTTTTGTTTTACTTAATTCTTGGATAAATTTTATTTCGTTTTCTGTAATGCCATAATTTTTACTTGCATAAATATTCATATCATGTAGTCCGATTATTACTACATCATGCCCAGAAATTTTGTTGTTGATTGTATTTTTTTCAGCATTGGTAAAACTTTTAGGAAGGTTAAGTTTAGTAATGTTTTCATAACTATTGATCCTTTTTTGAAAAGGAGTTTCTGTTTTTGAACCCAAACTCAATACTGCAATTTTAGCATTAGATTTTTTTTCTATTGGAATGGTCTGTTTTTCATTTTTGACTAATGTGATGGCTTCTTCATAAAGTTTTGATTTTAAAGCAATAGCTTCATTAGTATTTATGTCTTTAGGTATGTTGGATAGGTTATTAACAGTAGGTTTTTTATCCAAACCCAACTCATATTTATTGGATAATATTTTTAGCGCTTTTTTTCGGATCATTGTGGAATCTAAACTTCCTGCTTTTACAGCTTCTTTTATTTTTTTGAATGCTACATCTATATCAATAGGAAGTAACAATACATCATTACCAGCTTTCAAAGCTTCTATTTCCATTTCACCAGGTTTAAAATGATTGGCAACACCTTTCATTTCTAAGCCATCTGTAAAAATCAATCCTTTAAAACCGATGTCCTCTATTAATAATTTTTGAAGTGCTTTGGCTGAGAGTGAGGTCGGTCTATTTTCTCTATTATCTATGGTTGGTACTTGTAAGTGGGCACTCATCATACTTTTAACGCCAAGATTACTTAGTGTCCTAAAGGGCATTAACTCAATACTGTCTAATCTGCTGTTGTCATGAAGAATTACCGGCAAGTCATAATGAGAATCCACGCTTGTATCTCCATGCCCAGGAAAATGTTTTGCACATGCCATTAATCCGCCATCTTGCATTCCCATCATATAAGCATGACTTTTGGCAGTAACATTGTAAATATCTTCTCCAAAAGATCTATTGTGGATTACGGGATTTGCTGGATTGACATTTACATCTACCACTGGAGCAAAATTTACTTGGACGCCAATTCGTAACAAATGTTTCGCTACTTCTTGTCCCATTTGGTATATGAGGTCATTGTTTTTGATAGCACCTAGCGTCAATTGTTTTGGGAAACTGATGGCATATTTATCTTTAAATCTCATGCCTAATCCCCACTCTGCATCTTGAGCTATAAGAAGAGGATTTTTAGATAGTTTTTGATATTCATTGATTAATTCTGCTTGCTTTTGTGGAGTTCCTTGGAAGAAGCACATTCCACCAACATGATATTTTTTTATTTGTCGTTTAACACTTGCGATATGATCTGCGCCGAGATCAGAATGCGCTCTGATCATAAATAATTGTCCAATCATTTCATCCAGCGACATTTTATCCAAGATAGCATTTGCCCATTCTATGGATTTAGTCTCTTTTTGCCCAATTGGATTTGTAAATGAAAAAAGGGTAAATATTACAATATATACTAGTTGCTTCATTTAATCGATGGGTCTAATTTTTTTGCTTTGTCATAATTTTTATTAGCATTTATCGTATCGCCTAAATTTCGATATGCTGTTCCTAAATCCAAATAGGATCGACCAATATTTGGATCTAAATCCACCACTTCTTGAAAATATTTAAGTGCCAATTTATTATTTCCTGATATTCCACTCGCTACGCCTAATAATCTAACGGTTTCTCTATCTGTATTATTCATATCATAAGAACGTTGTAAATATTTTAATGCGGTGTTGAGGTCTCCTTTTTCTTCTCCCGCTACTCGACCTGCATCTCTTAAACAGATTCCTAGATTTTTATGCGCATCATTATAATTGGGATCAATCCTTAATGCCTGATCATAGTACTTTATTCCTTTTTCATAATTCGCCAAATAGTAATTAGCATTGCCCAATAGTAGGTAAGCATTTTTATAATTTGGGTGAATCTTAATTGCCTTCTCAAGATAGCCATCAGCTTTAATAAGCATATTGGTACGTTCTTGACTTGCTTCCATTTTATATGCCGTAGTTGATAATGCTCCACCAGCTGCATTTAATACTTTTGCACTGTTTTTAGAAATTAGGACATCGCTGGTAAATAGAGTAAAATCATCTTTCCAAACTGTATTTCTGGTAATTGTTTTGATGGAAAATAATGTGATAATACACATCAATAGACCAATACGAATTTTATGATTTTTTATTTGCGTGAATATTGCTCCAAATAATAAGCAAAACCCAACCGAAGGCATAAACATAAATCGCTCTCCCATATTCGTTCCTATAGGGAAAACTATATTGGAAACAATGGAGAGTGTAATGATAAAATATAATACGGAAAAGCTAAATAGTTTATGTTTCTTAAAGTAGAATAATGCACTGAAAATTAAAACGGCATACATGATTAGACTAAGCCAAACTACAGGCATATCCCAAGTCATCATATCAATGTGACGAGGATAATAATCATGTGTCAATGGATGAGGGAAGCATAGTAATGATATATATTTCCCCAATGTAAACATTATCGTTGCTAGCTTTTCTGAATATTCAAAAGGAACATATTGGCCATTTACTATTTTAATAAATGGATTATTCATTAGTTCCATCGGTGCTCCACCAAAATCTAATCCCAATACTTTAGTTCTAATGGCTAAAAACGCTACGATTGATGCCAATAATTGGAGTGTAGACATCGCAAGTTTTGAGAACGAAACATTTCTAAAAAGGAAAATAGCAAGTGGAATTACAGCAAAGAATGTAATGGTATTTTCTTTACTCATTAACCCTAGGAAAAATGTAATTCCTGTAAATGCCAAATATTTTATTTTGCTTGTATCAATATACTTTAATACAAAATTCAAAGAAGCCAGACTTGCAATTAATGCTACAATTTCATCTCGCCCTTTTATATTAGCAACACACTCTGTATGAATTGGATGAGCTGCAAAAAGCAAAGCAGAAATAAAAGCAATCCAAAGTCCAAGTGTCGCATCAAACTTCTCTTGAAGAAGCCTAATCGTTGTATTGAATAACAACAATACAAGTAAAGAGAAAAGTAGAACATTAATAAGGTGTCCGACAAACGGATTTTTTTTGAAAATCTGCCATTCTAGAGCAAATAATATTGGTGTTAAAGGTCTATACCTTCCTCCAGAAACCAGTTTAGCTTTGTTTTCTACTTTAAAAAACCCATAGAAAGTATCGTTGCTTAATAAACCAGGAATGCCATTGATGCCTTGCTCTACAAACATGTTGTCATAAATCACGATAGCATCATCTAATGCATATTGATGCGTGAGCGTATTGCAATACAAAAGAAATGCAAATGCAAAAAGTGCAATTCTCATTTTCATCAAAGAAAAACTTATTCCTAAGACGTTAATAGATTGTTCTATTTTTAGAGCTTTGTTCAATCGATTGAATTTCAGCAAATATACAAATTATAAAAAATTATAATATAAATTTTTGGTAGATGAAATTGTCTTTAGGCATTTAAAATTTACATTATGTAGTATATTTAGTTGACTAAACATCAATTAGATGCAAAAATTTATCTTTTCTATTTTCACTTTACTCTGGGGAAGTCAAGCCTTTGCCCAGATTGACTATGACGAATACAAATCTGTTTCTAACAAGCTATTTGTCAAAGACGTAATTATCCATACTGATCACAATAATGTGATTGAATACGGATCTATCTTAATCAATGATGGCATTATCGAAAATGTCGGTAAAGGAATTTCTCCTCCATTTGATGCAATAACTATAGATGCTGACTCAATGCACGTATATGCGGCATTTATCGATGCACTTTCTAATACAGGAATGAAAGCGGCAGAAGAAAAGGATGAGAAACCCGATGTAAAATTCCCAGGTAATCCACCAGATGAAGTCGCTGGAGTAACTCCATACAAAGAAGCTTTTAAAGTATTAGGAAAATCTGGCATAAAAGAAATGAGAGAAGCGGGATTCGGAATTTCTCATGTTGCACCTATCGGAAGAATGCTTCCTGGCCAAACTTGCATCATCAGTTTATCGGATAAACCAATGCAAGAAAAATTAATCGCGACCAACCATGCTATGTTTAGTCAACTAAAATCTGCACCAAGGGTTTTTCCTGGAACAATGATAGGTGTACTGACAAAGTGGAAAGAATTATATAAGCAAGCAGAAGGCGCAATTAAACATCAAAATGCATTTAAGTTAAGCAACAATGGAATGCAAAGACCCGCTTATTCTGAATCAGTAAATGCATTTATTCCAATAGTAAATAAAGAACAATCCGTTTACTTTAAAGCGCACAAAGCTAAAGACATTCATAGGGTATTAACCTTACAAAAAAATCTTGGGTTTAATCTAGTATTGACAGATGTAGCGCAGGCGTTTCCAGTGATTGACAAGATAAAATCTGCTAATATTGCTGTATTAATGTCATTGGAAATTCCAGAAAAAGAAGAAGAAAAAGAGAAGGAAGATAAAGAAGAAAGCGCGGAAGTAGAAAAGGTAGACCTTGAAATGGAAGCACTCAAAAAAAGGAAAGCAATGGCTTATGATAATTATATCAATCAAGTAGATTTACTTTCCAAAAACAATATCCAATTTGGCTTTTCTTGGTTAGAAGCAAAACCTAAGGACCTACACAAAAACATACGTACTTTAATAGAAAATGGATTGTCAAAAGAAAATGCGCTAAAAGCATTGACAACTACACCAGCCAGAATATTGGGTATATCAAATATTGCGGGTAGTGTTCAAAAAGGGAAAATTGCGAACTTGATGATATCCACTACAGATTATTTTGACGAAAAAGCCAAGATCAAATTTATGATCGTAGATGGTGAATTACACGAATATGAAGTAAAAGAGAAAAAGAAAAAAGCCAATGCTGGAGAAGCAGTAGATATAGTTGGAACATGGAGGTATGAAGCAAAAATTCCTGGGAACGAAACAACAGGAAAAATGGTAGTTAAAAAATCTGGTGATGATTACGAAATAGAATTTTTCTCTGATGACGATCCTAATGATCCATCTACTGCCGAAGATGTGGAATTTGATGGAACAAACCTAACCTATGGTTTTATGATTTCTGAAGAAGGATTTTCTATGGATATCAGCGTAGATGTAGATTTTACAGAAAACGAATTTGAAGGAACAATTTCAGCTGGAGATTTTGGTTCATTCCCAATGGAAGGAACTAGAGAAAACCCAGAATAATAATTTTTAAAAAGAAAGAAAATGAAGTCATTATTTATATCTCTATTTTGTCTGGTAGTAACGCTTCAAATAGGTACAAGTCAAGACAAGGGAAATGTTTTAATTAAAAACGGTACAGTGATCACTGTGACTGACGGTGTCAAGGAAAACACTGATGTCTTAATAAAAGATGGCATTATAAAAAAGATTGGAAAAGACCTTTCAGCAGGTGATGTAGAAACCATAGATGCAGAAGGAATGTTTGTTATGCCTGGGATTATCGATGCACATTCTCATATTGCGCTTGATGTCGTTAATGAAGCAACTAATCCAGTAACTGCAGAAGTATGGGTAGGTGATGGATTAGACCCTTATGATGTAAATGTCTATTGGGCGCTTGCAGGTGGAGTAACTATTTCGCATGCGATGCATGGTTCTGCAAATGCAATCGGTGGGCAGTGTGAAACCATCAAACATAGATTTGGAGAAGAAGACCCAGAAGCATTAAGAATGGAAAATGCTCCACGTACAATTAAGTTTGCACTTGGAGAAAATCCTATGCGTGTTCATGGTGAAGGAAATAATATCGTTCCGCGGACAAGAATGGGGATGGAACAAGTATTTAGACAAGCATTTGAAGATGGAAAAGCATACCAAAAAGCTTGGTCAAATTATAACTCAGGGAAAACCAAAATTCCACCTTTATACAACGAACGTAATGAAGTGATGTCAGATATCTTAGATGGAGAGATTATCATCCATTGCCACTCATATAGAGCAGATGAGATTATGATGTTAATGAATGTATTAGAAGATTATGGTGTGAATAAAATATGCTTCCAACATGTCAACGAAGGTTTTAAAGTAGCACCAGAATTGGCAGCATTTGGAGCGCACGCTTCTGTGTTTGCGGATTGGTGGGCGTATAAATTTGAAGTATATTATTCTACCGCATATAACGCTGCAATCTTAGCAGAAAATGGAGTAGTAACTTCTATCAATTCTGATTCTGGAGAGCTAATTCGACACCTTTATCATGAAGCTGCAAAATCCCAAAAGTATGGAGGATTATCAGATCAAGATGCATTAAAATTGATAACTTTAAATCCTGCAATACAGTTAGGAATCGAAGACAAAGTTGGTTCTCTCGAAGAAGGAAAACAAGGTGATGTGGCCATATTTAATAATCACCCTTTGTCTATATACGCTGTTTGTCAAAAAACAATTGTAGACGGCATTGTAAGATTTGATATCGAAAATGATCCTGATGATATGAGAATAGATATTGACCCTGAAGAAACTTTTCCTGCATTTTACGAATCTACTGAAGGACATATGCATAATGACAATTGTATGCATGGCGTTCACGAATCTCTGCAATCTCACAACCATAACCACAATCACTAATTCATGAAAAATTCAATAGTTATAATAATTGCATTAATGTTCTCTTTTGGAATTATTCATGCACAACAAATAGAAAAATCGGAGAATGGAACTTTCTTGTTAGATAACGCTACGATAGTATCTGTCACAAAAGGAACTTTCAAGGGAGATGTGCTCATTAAAGATGGAATGATCGCTCAAGTGGCGTCAGAAATCAAAGCTCCCACTGATGCGAAAAAGGTAGATTGTACTGATCTTTTTGTCTATCCTGGAATGATCGATAGTGGTACTAAATTAGGATTGGCAGAAATAAGTGCCATATCGCTAACCCAAGATTTTAATGAGTTAGGTACATTTACACCACATATGGAAGCATTAACAGCAGTTAATCCAAACTCTGTGAGCATACCTGTTACTAGAGTGAGTGGTGTAACCACAGTGTTGACTTCTCCTACCAATGGATTGTTCCCAGGCAAGGCTGCAATGATAAATTTGAGTGGATATACTCCAGAGCAAATGTTTGCAGGAGTAAAGATTCCAGTACTGAATTTTCCAAGCTCTGGAAAGAGAGGAAGATGGGATAAAAGATCAGAAGAAGACATCAAAAAAGACGCAGAAAAAGCAACCAAAAAATTAAAGAAATTTTGGAAGCAAGTGGCTATTTATGCCAAAGCAGAAAGTATGGGAAATGCTGATGAATTAGCATATAATCCGCAGTTGTCAGCTTTGTCAGAGGTAGCGAGAGGTGAGGCTAAAATCCTTATAAATGCCAATAAAAAAGCAGATATATTAGCAGCAATCGCTTGGGCAAACAAACAAGAATTGGATTATATACTCAGTGGTGTTGCAGAAGGATATAGAGTGATCGATACTTTGTTAAAATATAATATTCCAGTGGTAACGGGACCAATATTAGATACGCCATCTAGGCAGTCAGACAGATATGATACGCCTTATACCAATGCAGGTAAAATGCAAAAGGCTGGTGTGAAAGTCGCAATACGTACCAATGAAACGGAGAACGTAAGAAACTTACCATATCATGCGGCCTTTGCAGCAACTTATGGTATGGGCGTAGAAGAAGCATTGAAAGCAGTAACCATTGTTCCTGCAGAAATTTTTGGTATTGCAGATAAATATGGGAGTATAGAAGAAGGAAAAGTCGCAAATATTTTTATTTCTGACGGAGATCCTTTCGAAACAAAAACACAGATCCAACATCTCTTTATCAAAGGTTGGAAAGTTCCGATGGAAAGCAGACATACACATTTGTATAACGAATTTATTGATCGCACACATCAGGAGGGCAATTAATAAT
>JAHDBF010000125.1:3222-10709 GCA_020630525.1 Saprospiraceae bacterium | reverse complement strand
ACATGGGATAACTTGGAAGTCATGTTGTATGCGACTCTGAGTAATTGCAAGACATTATATTACGGGAGTTGTCGACAGGATTATTGGCTTGTGAGGGTAAGCTAAGACATTTAGGTGTGTAGGCCAAGCACCAAGGAGATCATCGATTTCAGATGGTAATAAGAAAAAGAGAAAGTTCTGTATTTGGATAAATATATCAATTCATATTCGACAAGTATATAGCTTCTTTATTATATCCATAAATTTAGTTGGCAATTACGACTAGTCAAACTAAATATTTCTGCATGTTTATGCCTAATCAATGACCGTAATTTTTTGAGTATGATTTATATTTTGAATATGCAAAAAGTATATTCCGCTTTGAAAATCCTTTAGGTCAATTGTAAAGTTTTTTTCTACAATTTTTGATGTATAAAGCACTTGACCAATTTGATTTATGATAGAATATTTATTACCTATTAAATCTTTATTTACTTCAACGGTACAAAAGTCTCTACTTGGATTAGGCGTAATGGTAAATTCAGAATTTGAAAAACTAACATTTTCATTACTTGTTTCTGTTTCCAGAAATCGACTAAAAAATTTCCATATTTCCTCTGCAGAATTTATATCCATATTCCCCCAACTACCTGGCCAATCGTGTCCTCCGCCTTGAACCTTGTATAGCCACACTTCATTTCCATTTATCCCATTCAAATACTTTTCGCTAATAACAAAACTTCCATCATTATTGTCGATATCGGATAGAGATTCTATTAACGGTTTTTCACATTGATTTATATCAACCCAAAATTCCATCATTTGATCAACACTTGGATATGCACCCCAGCCATCAAGATTATTAGGGTCACCTTCATAATAAGTGACATCATCTTCAGTACCGTGAATTTCAAAAATAGGCATTGGATTATTTGGATTGCAATCATCCAAAATATCTTGTAAGATCATACCTGCCACTGGAGCAATGGCTTTTATTTTATCATCTGCTTCACAGGCCAACAAGTAGCTCATATCACCTCCGTTAGATAGACCTGTAGCAAATACATCTGTTTTACTTAAGTCTAAACTGTCTTGAAGATATGCGGTCAATTTAATGATAAATCCAACATCATCAACTGTTTCATTCCAATGAAAATCATAACCAACATTAAAAAACCGATTTCCAAAACCATCTTTCGTTCCTTGTGGATAACATACTACAAATCCATGCTCTTCTGATACAGCATTTAATCCAGAATAGTTGCTGATATTATTGGCACTACCAGTATAGCCATGCATTGCAATTATAAGTGGAGCTCCACTTTTAATGTTTTCTGGTGTATGAAGAATAAAGCTGCGTTCAATACCGTCATGCTCAATAGTATGAACCTGACTTTTAAGATTTGATAATAGAAAAATATTAATTGATAATAATAGTGTAAATCGTAACATCTTGATAAAATATGGTTTATCAATATTACCATTAATGCTTAGGTATGTCAAAAAATAACTGATGTTTATGGTTAAAGAACAGTGAAAACAAAAAAGCCTCACAGAATTAATCTATGAAGCTTTTATAGTGATCGGTCTGGGGCTCGAACCCAGGGCCCACGCCTTAAAAGGGCGTTGCTCTACCAACTGAGCTAACCGATCTTTCGTTAAAGAGAGCGCAAATATATAATCATTTTTCAATAAAAGGAATATCTTAGGAATATTTGTCAAACTTTTTTTACAAATTTATAATCATACCATCATAACCCATTAAGGATCTAGCAAAAACTGCCTTTGCTTCGATCAAAAGTGGCTTTGGATCACGGTATCTTCCAGAATAATGACCAGTAATTAAGTGCCCAACTCCAGCTGATTTTGCAATGGTTGCAGCTTGTTCTGCGGTAGCATGCATTCTTTCTTCTGCTTGTATCGCTAATTCCTTGGTATAGGTAGTTTCATGATACAAATAGTCGACTCCTTTTATATACTGGACCAAATCTAAGTCATAGATTGTATCACTACAATAGGCATAGCTTCTTGCAGCTTTCTGAGAAAAACATAATTCATTTAAGTCTACCTCACTTCCTTCGCGCTCGATGGTTTTACCTGATTTGACTTGTTTGATTTCCGCTATACTTAAAGCATATTTTTTTATCGCTTCCTTTCTAATGTTTCTTGGTGGAATTTTCTCATCAAAACGATATCCATAAGTTTTGATTCTATGTTTCATCGGAAAAGCGGTAATCTGTAAAGCACCCAATTGCCCAATCTCTTTGATACCTTCATGATCCAATTCTATAATTTCTATAGGGAATATAAACTTTCCTTGACAAGCGATCATCACTTGTTCGATATAGAATTTTATACCTACTGGTCCAAAAACGGTTAATGGAGATTTTCTATCATGAAGATTATATGAGGTAAGTAAGCCTGGTAAACCGAAAATATGATCACCATGTAAGTGACTGATGCAGATGATATCAATCTTACTGCGTTTAATTTTATATTGATTTAATCTTATCTGACAAGCCTCGCCACAGTCGATAAGTACGAGAGACTCGTTATAGTTTAGTATTTGACACGACGTTATCCTGCCAAAAGCAGGTGTGGCGGCATTAGTACCCAGCAAAGTCAGCTGGAATTTTGTCATTAAGCTAAATTTATTGTTACTCTTCTTCTCCTTCTCCTTTTAACTCCTTTTGGATTTCTTCCATAAATATATAATCTATGGATTCTTGAGTTGTAGGGATTAATGATAAGATGGTTTCTAATCTAGAGATTTCAATAAGTTTTTTTACGGCTGGATGATTAATTCCAGTTAAAATAAACTGACCATAATCTTTCCACAATCTGTTGGCAGTCAAAATGGCACTTAACCCAGAAGAATCAACATATTGCACTTCTGACATATTTAAAATCAAATTCTTAACACCCTCATTTCTAAGAAATACAAATTCTGATTTAAGATTCGGTGCTATAATCGAGTTTAAGTTTGGCTCGTTTAAAACAAAAATCGTGTACTTGTCCTGTTTGTCTAGAGAATACTTCATTTATTTTCTTTAGTTACTGCGGTCGCAAAATTATCTAAAATATACAAAATGGTGACATATTTTCCACTATTAAATTAAAATGTCTGCCAATATCTCTGCTTTTTAGAAATGGCATACTTTTTAACGCTTATAATCGTATAGTTTTAGTTGGATTTGTATAATTTAATTGAAGAATTTTAATTCTTATCAAATAATTAACTACATCGACCAAAACAATAGCACTTATAAATTCATTATTCATAACTAAGAAAACAAACGTTTGGTATATCAATAATGAATCTTTCTTGGATATTTATTGAAAAGGAGTGCAAATAGTCCTAATTATTTAGGACTAAAATTGAAAAAGAAGATATTATATAGTAATTATTCTTAATATGTAACTTACAGTAGATGGAATAATGAATATTAATATTATCTTTAATTTATAAAGCTAAATTTAATAGATGAATAACAGATTTTCTCCCAAAGTAAAAAAGATAATCTCTCTTAGTCGAGATGCAGCATTGAATCTAGGTAGTGATTATATCGGGACTGAACATATTCTTTTAGGAATACTTGATGACAACGAAAGTCTAGTTATCAAAGTACTGGATTCTTTAAGCCTCAATAAGGACGAATTAAGATATCGCCTAGAACAAAAAAATAAGGCAGAGAAAAAAGCCATCAGTTCAACACTAAATGTAGGCAGTATTCCACTCAATAAACACGCAGAAAAAGTATTGAAAGTTTCTTTTCTAGAAGCCAAGCTTCTCAGAAATAAAGAAATCGATCCAGAACATATTATGCTTTCATTATTGAAGAATGCAGAAAATGAAGCATCGAAGGTGATGCAAAAGTTTGAAATAGATTACGACTCATTCAAAAAAGAATTGGAATACGTAAAACAAGACGAATCCGCGGAAATGTCAGATATCTTTTCTGCTTCTCCATCAGATTCTGATATTCCATTCGAAGAAGAGGATACGCCAGAGTCTATGGCTAGACGTAAAGGCAATACCAAGTCTAGAACTCCAGTATTGGATAATTTTGGTAGAGATATTACCAAATTAGCAGAGGAGGATAAGTTAGATCCGATTATCGGACGTGAAGTAGAAATCGAGCGTGTTTCTCAAATATTAAGCAGAAGAAAAAAGAATAACCCTATTCTTATCGGAGAACCAGGTGTTGGGAAAACGGCAATTGCAGAAGGACTAGCGCTTAAGATTATTCAAAGAAAAGTATCACGAAACCTTTTTGATAAAAGAATCGTAATGCTAGACCTTGCAGCTTTGGTTGCAGGTACAAAATATAGGGGACAATTTGAAGAAAGAATGAAAGCGATCATGTCTGAGTTAGAAAAAACCAGAGATGTAATCCTTTTTATCGATGAAATTCACACTATCGTTGGTGCTGGAGGAGCGACTGGTTCTTTAGATGCTTCTAATATCTTTAAACCAGCTTTAGCACGAGGAGAATTACAATGTATTGGAGCATCCACATTGGATGAATACAGACAATATATAGAAAAAGATGGCGCACTAGAACGTAGATTCCAAAAGGTAGTTGTAGAGCCACCTACAGAAGAAGAAGCAATTACAATCCTCCACAATATCAAAGGGAAATACGAAGATTTTCACAATGTAGAGTATTCAGAAGATGCGGTAAAAGCATGTGTAAATCTGTCTACGAGATACATTAGTGATCGATTTTTACCAGATAAAGCTATTGATGTAATGGACGAAGTAGGTGCTAGAACGCACTTAAAAAACATTCACGTTCCAAAATATATCGAAGAGTTAGAAGGGCAAATAGAAGACGTAAAAGTTTCTAAAAATCAAGCAGTAAAAAATCAACAATATGAAAAAGCTGCAGACCTTAGAGACCATGAATCAAAGCTCCAGAGAAAATTAGAAGAAGGACAAAAAGCATGGGAAGAAGAGGCTAAAACAGCTAAATATCCTGTACACGAAGAAGATATTGCAGAAGTAGTTTCTATGATGACAGGAATCCCAGTAACCAAAGTTGCGCAAAACGAAAGCAAAAAATTGGTTGGAATGTCTGATGACCTAAAAAAACATATCATCGGACAAGACGAAGCAGTAGCCAAATTGGCAAAAGCAATTCAAAGAAATAGAATCGGACTTAAAGATCCTTCAAAGCCAATCGGTAGCTTTATTTTCCTAGGTCCTACTGGTGTAGGTAAAACAGAATTAGCAAAAGCACTTGCAACACACGTTTTTGATTCTGCTGATACCTTGATCAGAATTGACATGACAGAATATATGGAGAAGTTTTCTCTTAGCAGATTGATCGGTGCGCCTCCAGGATACGTTGGTTACGAAGAAGGTGGACAATTGACAGAGAAAGTGAGACGTAAGCCTTATTCAGTTGTCCTGTTGGATGAGATAGAGAAAGCACATCCAGACATTTATAATATCCTTTTACAAGTATTGGATGATGGTATGTTGACAGATGGACTTGGAAGAAAAGTCGACTTCAAAAATACAGTGATTATTATGACATCAAATATTGGTGTACGCCAATTAAAAGATTTTGGTCAAGGAGTAGGATTTGCCACCAATGCAAGAAGAGATGCAGCTGATGATCACAGTAAATCTGTAATCCAAAATGCATTAAAGAAAACATTTTCGCCAGAATTTTTAAATAGAATAGATGATGTAATTATTTTTAATAGCTTAGATCAAGAGCATATCTTTCAGATTATTGATATAACACTTAAAGATTTGTACGGGAGATTAGAGAAAATGGGATTCAAATTAAACCTTTCTGAAGGTGCCAAAAAATTTGTTGCAGAAAAAGGATATGACCCTCAATTCGGAGCAAGACCATTGAATAGAGCGATACAAAAATACTTCGAAGATCCTATCGCAGAATACATATTAAACGAGAATCCAGAAGAGGGAACGGAGCTAAAAGCGGTATTATCATCGAGTAAAGACGCTATTGAGATAAAATCTAATAAAAAAACAAAGACAGAAGACGCTAAATAAACTACATTTGTAGGAACTATATATGTAATTTTAGCTTTTAGCAATATAATTATTAACAAAACAAACACATTTGGCAAAAGGAAGAAGAAAACCTCAACGTAGAGCACCAGAAGCACACTTTAATACTAATTCCAGAATTAGAGCTCCTAGAATTAGACTAGTAGGAGACAATTTTGAAATCGTTTCTGAAGTAGCTGGACAAAAAATTGACTCAGGAATATACGATACAAGAAGTGCAATCGCTTGGGCTAGAGATTTAGAACTAGACCTCGTCGAGATCAGTCCTAATGCCGATCCGCCAGTATGTAAGATTATTGATTACAATAAATTTCTTTACCTTAAAAAGAAGAAAGAAAAAGAAATACGTTCTAAAACTGCGAAAACAGTAATCAAAGAAATACGTTTTGGTCCCAATACGGATGAGCATGATTTTGAATTTAAACTTAATCACGCTAAAAAATTCTTAAGTGAAGGAGCTAAAGTAAAAGCTTATGTACACTTTAGAGGTAGAACTATTGTCTTTAAGGATAGGGGAGAATTACTCTTACTTAAGTTTATTAATGAGTTAGAATCTCTTGGTGGAGCAGAAGAATTACCTAAGATGGAAGGACGTAGGATGATTGTAATCATATCTCCATTAAAGAAAAAGAAATAATTCTTTACTTACTTCAAATTTATTAATACCTTTGCGCGCTAATTAGATTTATTATGCCTAAGATGAAAACACACTCTTCAGCTAAAAAGCGTTTTAAGCTTACAGCTAAGGGAAAAGTAAGAGGCGGTCAAGCCTACACTTCTCACATTGCTGGTTCTAAAACGAAAAAGCAAAAGAGAAACTTAAGAGGGACAACGATTATGTCTGCAGCTGATACTGCAAGAATCAAAAGACTTCTTTGTAAATAAAAATTGTTAACCGTTCTGTCAAGGCCAAAGTATTCGGATTGCCGAATCCCTGAAGGACAAAAACACGAAAATTATGCCACGGTCAGTAAACCACGCAGCTTCTAAAGCAAGAAGAAAAAAGTATTTAAAAGCAGCCAAAGGATATTTTGGCGCAAGAAAAAATGTCTATACTGTAGCTAAAAATGCAGTAGAAAAAGCATGGAGTTATGCTTACAGAGATAGAAGAAACAAGAAAAGAGCTTTCAGACGTCTTTGGATTGCAAGAATCAATGCAGGTGCAAGAATAGAAGGATTGTCATACTCTAAACTTATGCACGGATTAAAGCAAAACAATATAGAATTGAATAGAAAAGTACTGGCAGATTTAGCAATGAATCACCCAGAAGCTTTCAAAGCTGTTGTAGCAAAAGCAAAATAAGTAATAAGCAATTAAAATAATAAAGGCTGTATCATTAGATGCAGCCTTTTTTCGTTTAGAAATAACAAAAGATAGCCACAGCAAAGCAACATCAAGAAAGCCACAGCGTGGCGAAATATGAATAAAAGTCACAGCGTGACGACATATGCGTAAAAG